>JBAXHR010000011.1:0-12410 GCA_037138835.1 Candidatus Moraniibacteriota bacterium
ATGATTTTTTCTGGTTGTTGTTGCTCAGCAATTTGCTTGGCAATTTCAGCTATTTTTTGCTCAGTTATTTGCGTTTCCATAATAATAATCTAGCATATTTCAAAGTTTAAGACAAATGCGCCAAGCCTGATATGTAAAATCCCGCATATGCGGGATTTTACAGCTTTTGTTTTTGTGTCCATTCTTGCTGGGGTTTCCACATTAAAGTGTTACAAAAAAATGCATATGCATTTTTTTGTAACACTTTTGTTTTTTTGAGGTTTCAAGCATTTTTGAAAGCAGATTTTGATAGCCTGGGGAATTTACGAAATACGAAAACACAAATGCTGATTTTCAAAAAAATAATCGGCAAAAAATTTGCAATAAAAAAAACCTACTCAAAAAAACAACCCCGCTCGCGCGAGGCTGTTTTTGAAAAGTGGATTTTATCCGTGATTCATGAAAATCCGTGAGCAAAAATTAGCGACAATTCGCAATTTTAAATTAGCGACAATTCGCAAATACTATTTCTTCGCGATAATCGTCTCGGCCACATTCTTTGGCACTTCGTTGTAATGTGCAAATTCCATGGAATACGAAGCACGACCTTGAGTCATTGAGCGCATTTGGGTTGCGTAGCCAAACATATTTGCCAATGGGACTTCGGCTTCAATTTCTTTCACGCGCGCATTGCCTTCCCCGCGATCATTGATTTCTTTGATCATCCCACGACGAGCATTGATGTCGCCCACGATGTCGCCCATGAATTGTTCTGGTACTGTCACCACGACTTTCATAATCGGTTCCAAAATAATTGGGTTGGCGCGTTTGACAGCTTCTTGCACGGCCATGGAACCGGCAATTTTAAATGCTGCTTCGGAAGAATCGACTTCATGGAAAGACCCATCGTAAAGCGTCACCATCACATCCACCATTGGATAGCCAGCCAAGACGCCATTTTCCAAAGCTTCTTTGGCTCCCATATTGATTGGTTTGATGTATTCTTGCGGAATCACGCCGCCTTTAATTTCATCAAAAAATTCATAGCCTTTGCCTTTTTCTTCTTGCGGTTTGACTTTCAACCAGCAATGACCATATTGTCCGCGACCGCCAGATTGTTTGATATATTTTCCTTCCGCTTGCGCCTCGCCTTTGATGGTTTCGCGATAAGCTACTTGCGGTTGACCGATGTTGGCTTCGACGCCAAATTCTCTTTTCATACGATCCACGATAATATCCAAATGAAGCTCACCCATTCCAGAAATGATGGTTTGACCACTTTCTTCATCGGTGCGAAGTCGCAAAGTTGGGTCTTCGCTAGCCAGCTTGCGCAATGCCAAGCCCATTTTTTCTTGGTCAGCTTTGGTTTTTGGTTCCACGGCGATGTCAATCACGGGCTCTGGGAAAACAATATTTTCCAAAATGATTTGCTTTTGTTCGTCGCAAAGTGTGTCACCCGTGGTGGTGTTTTTCATACCTACTAAAGCTCCAATGCCACCCGCGCGAATTTCTTCAATTTCTTCGCGATGATTGGCATGCATTTGCAGAATGCGTCCAATACGTTCTTTTTGACCGTTGGTCGCGTTGACCACATAAGAGCCAGCTTTTAAGGTTCCAGAATAAACGCGGAAGAATGTTAGTTGTCCCACGAATGGGTCGGTGGCGACTTTGAAAGCCAAGGCGGCAAAAGGTTCGTTGTCATCTGCAGCGCGGGTAACCTCTTCGCCATTTTTTGGATTCGTTCCAATCACGGCTGGCACATCCAACGGTGATGGCAGATAGTCCACCACAGCATCTAACACCAATTGCACGCCTTTGTTGCGAAGGGCGGTGCCTGTAAACACTGGCACTAATTTCACTGCCAACACACCTTTGCGCAAAGCTGCTTTCAATTCGTCCACGGAAATTTCTTCGCCATTGAGATATTTTTCGGTCAGCGCGTCATCGGTTTCAGAAATTTTCTCAATCATTTTTTCACGCCACTCTTTCGCTTTTTCTACCAATTCGGCTGGGATTTCACTTTCCACAACTTCAATGCCCATTTCACCTTCGAAAGAATAGGCTTTCATTTTCATCAAATCCACCACACCAGAAAATTCATTGCGTTCGCCGATTGGCATTTGCACCGCCAAAGCATTTGGAGTCAAGCGATTCCAAATAGAATTCAAAACATAGTTGAAATCTGCACCTTCTTTGTCAATTTTGTTGACAAAGCAAATCCGCGGAACTTTATATTTGTCAGCTTGACGCCACACCGTTTCGGATTGAGGTTCCACGCCTTCTTTGCCATCAAAAATAACCACCGCGCCATCCAACACGCGCAGGGAGCGTTCCACTTCCACCGTAAAATCCACATGTCCGGGGGTGTCAATAATGTTGATCGGATGACCTTTCCAACTGCATTTGGTCGCAGCCGAAGTGATGGTAATCCCGCGTTCTTGTTCTTGCTCCATCCAGTCCATCGTGGCTGCGCCTTCATGCACTTCGCCAATTTTGTGAGTGATGCCAGTGTAAAACAAGATGCGTTCCGTGGTGGTGGTTTTGCCACCATCAATGTGGGCGATGATACCGATATTTCTTAACTTTGCAATGTCGTTTTCTGTGGACATAAAAAATTAATTTCTAATTTCTAATTTCTAATTTCTAATCAAATTCTAATATTCCAATGTTCGAGACATTTAGAAATTCAAAATTTATTCAAAATTCAAAATTCAAAATTCAAAATTTTTAATATTATTTTTTTTATTATAAAACAAAGATAGAAACCCCCGATTAAAAGGGATTTCTATCGCAATAATTTAAGCAAAGTGTGCAAAAGCCTTGTTGGCTTCAGCCATACGGTGCGTGTCTTCGCGTTTCTTCATCGCGCTGCCAACCTTATTTGAAGCATCAATAAATTCATCAGCCATTTTTTCAGCCATTTTTTTGCCTTTCTTCGCTCTGCAAGCAGTCAAAATCCAACGCACAGCCAAAGTTTGACGGCGTTCGCCAGAAACCTGAATCGGCACTTGATAATTCGCGCCACCCACGCGTTTGGATTTGAGCTCCAAAAGTGGTGAAACATTCTTGATTGCTTGTTCAAAAACATTCAAGCCGCCTTTCTTGGTGCGTTCGTGAATGATATCAAAAGAATCATAGATAACCTTTTCCGCAATGCTGCGTTTGCCATCTTGCAAAATCTTGCCGATGAAACGACCCACCAAAATGTTGCCATAGCGGGAATCAACTTTCCATTGTTTCTTATATACTCGTTTTCTTCGTGCCATATTTTTATACTGATTTCAACAGATCCTTGACGGATTTTTACGGAGCACGGATATCCGTGATCAGTGTTTATCAGTTTTACATCAGTGATTATCAGTTATATTTACTCTGTCTTTGCTTTTGGTCGTTTGGCTCCATATTTACTGCGACCTTGATTGCGCTTTTCCACGCCGGCGCTGTCGAGAACTCCACGGACAATGTGATAACGCACACCCGGAAGATCTTTCACGCGTCCTCCACGAATCATCACGATGGAATGTTCTTGCAAATTGTGTCCTACTCCTGGGATATAGGCAGTTACTTCCATCCCATTGGTCAAGCGAACACGCGCAATCTTTCGAAGGGCTGAGTTCGGTTTCTTTGGGGTGGTGGTGCTAACTTTGATACAAACTCCCCGCTTGAAAGGGCTGGCAGTTTGTTTTGGTCGATTTTGCAAGGTGTTGAAAATAGTCATCATCGCTGGTGACTTGGTTTTCTTGACTGTTGACTTGCGACCTCCTTTGACTAACTGGTTGATTGTTGGCATACTCTTTCGATTAAATTCAAAAATTTATAATTTCAACTTTACTATTACATTTTTGTCATCTTGAGCGTAGTTTCTTCCGCTTTGGGCAGGAGAAACGAAATCGAAACCTGTCTATCGACAGGCAGGGATTTGAGCCCAGATTCCTCGATTCCTCCGCCTGCTGGCGGACTCACTCGGAATGACACATATACTACTAATTCAAAAACACAAGAGTCAGATTTGCTTCTCATCCAGAACGAAATGAGCCTCAAATGACCGCCTTGTTTTGCGAAAAAACGCTAGTAACCTAGCAAAATCAGTTTACACGAGATTTGGGGATATGTCAAACACGAATTAGTAATCAGTAGCTTTTAATCAGTAATCAGAGAATAGACTAGCCAAATTTTTAAACCAAACATTCATTGCTTTAAAATACTAAAATCCAAAATCAAGCTTCCAGAATCTGCGACTATGATGAGAAAATTAAATCGCTAAACTGAAGAAGACAGACCAGGCAAAAGATAAGATTGAACCAAACATATGGAATGTTTGCCTATCTATAAATAAAATCCCGAACAATAAAATAAATCCATACTGCTCGAAAAAAGCCATAGTTTCAACTTTCATTGGATATAACGCATAGAAAATTTTAGAGCCATCCAGTGGTGGTATAGGAATTAGATTGAAAACCGCCAATAAAACATTCCAAAAAATTACCATTGCGAGCAGAATAAAAATAATTGAACCAGCTGAACCGTGTATTAACGCTGACAAAGATGCCCAATCTTTAAAATTTTCCAGTATCTTAATTTTAATCGAACTTGGAATTGAAATAAAATGAGCAAAAATAGCAGCAATCAGAGCTAAAAATAAATTTGATAATGGGCCACCAAGTGCAACTAGCAAGGGACCCCATTTTTGATCTTTTAAGTTGAAAGGATTATACGGTACAGGCTTTGCCCAACCAAATATAAACCCGGTACCCATGGAAATCATCGCCAAAGGCACCAAAATTGAACCCATGGGGTCAACATGTTTGAGTGGATTGAAATTGAGTCGCTCCGCATATTTGGCCGTTGAATCCCCCAACCAAAAAGCCACCCAGCCATGCATCACTTCGTGAATCACAATTGAATAAATCAGGATGATAATATAAAAAGCAACCAGCACGATTGAATTTAAGTCCATATGTATTTTCTACGAATTACGAATTATACGAATGTACGAATAAATTTTTGTCACTGCAAACTAATATGTGTCATGCTGAATTTATTTCAGCATCTCTATAACAGGCAGTGCTGTGAAATAAAGAAAGCAGATCCTGAAACCTGCCTACCGGACAGGCAGGCAAGTTCAGGATGACAGATTCTTCCAGAAATATAACAATTTAACAATTTAGCGTCAGGTATTGTCAAAACTCAATAGCTATGATACAGTAAACCTTGTAATAAATCAAATGTCATATAACCATTTAGGCATATAAGCATTTAATCATATAATCACAAAAACATAGAAACATTTTGTTTTTATGTTCAAGTGTTAGTATGTTAGAATGTTTAAATGTTTAAATGTTTAAATGTTTAAATGTTTATGAGTAAAGTCTGTAGCGTTTGCGGTCGCGGAACCACCGCTGGAAATTCCCGCAGTCATTCAAACATCGCTTCCAAAAGAAAGTTTTCAATCAATATTCAATCCAAGAAAATTGATGGAAAAAAGGCAAAAATCTGCACCAAGTGCATGAAAACTGAAAGCAAATAGTTTTTCTTTTTCAAGTAATGCATTGTCAGTTCAATGTCTCCGACTTGAACTATTCGTTCAAAAAAAAATTATGTAACTTGTTACATAATTTTTTTGTATCCACTGAGCGGGCTAAGCCCAAAGAAAATTGTGGTCGCAATTGCGAGCAGAAATTCAGCCAGCAAGGCTAGCCTGTTTTGTTCAATGTTTTTCTGAATATTTTTTGCTTCGGCGGAAAAATTGGAATCCTTACTCATCCCTTGATAAATTCCAAATTTTGAGGAGGTGTCTGATGTAGCGAAAAAATCTTTCCATTTTGGCAAGGAAAAATCAAACGAAATTTCTGCTATTTGATTTTGAGCTGCCACAGAAATTGTCAGTGAACCATCACTCAGAACAGCATTCTGGTCCAGCCTTACCAGCTCATCCTTGAGTTGTTGTTCAAGCTCGCTATAAAACAAATTTTGTTGCACTTCAGCTTGGGGCGATAAATTAAAACTGGAACTAGATAGTATTTTTATTTTTTCATTGGATTTTGTCACTCCCCCACCTTGAATAAATTTCTTTGGGGTGGCAGTTTTTTGGGGTTTGTTGTTTTTGTGTTTTTTGCTGCTGGTTGTTAATGCTACTATTTGAGCTGGCACAGCAACAGCAGCAGGATCAACCACTGCAACTTCTGACGCTGGCCCAGCTTCGTTTTCACCACTGTCCCCAGCGGGTTTTTCAATTACTGTGCCTGAATCATCATTATCCATAGGTGGATCAGCAACATTATCGCCAGGCATTTGCTCGACTGCTTCAACAACTGTGAAAAAAGCCTCCGCCATATTCCAATTGCCAGCTTCATCAACAACTTCAATCCAAAGATCATGCTCACCCAAAGTTAATTTTGAAAAATCAAGTGTGTTGCCTTCAATCAATTCTCCGTCCAAATATTTTTCAATTTGCATATCCTCCAGCACTGAAAAATCATCCGAAACCGAAAAAGAAATTGGCGAAATTTGATCATTGGCATATTCTTTGCCATCCTCAGGTGAATCCAGCGTGATGTTTGGAGCGGTTTCATCTTTCGGTTGAAGCTCTCCCATTGGAGCAGTCTCGCTTTGCGGGTCGATTTCCACCGTCAATTTTTGAGTTTGGTCTTTTTGGATTTCAATGGTTTGTGAAATTTCTTGATTACCGTTTTCTTTTTTGTGATCAACATAATTGATTCCGAGATGATAAGTGCCATCTGCATTGCCCGCAAAAGAAATTTCATATGTTCCTTTTTTCACATTGGGAACTGAAATTATCTTGAAGCCATCTTTGTTTTTTTCCTGCGCATATCTGACATCCGTATCTTCGTTATTGTCCTTGGGAGCAATGCTTCCCTCGCCATCCACCACTTCCAGTTCCGCAGGCGCATCTGTCCAAACAATCATTTCATCTTCAATTTCTGGTGAATTGAAAGTGTAGTCCAAGGTTTGACCAAGACGCTCGGCGACAATTTTTTCCGATTTGCTGACAATTTCGCTGTGCCCATATTCCAACACATCCAAAAAATCACTGGAGATATTCCCCGAAACTTTCAGCACCTCTCCGTCGCCACCGTCATCATCCCGCGCTGGATCAATGGGGTCAGGTTTGCCATCTGACCAAAGACCAGTTTGATCAGAAGCAATGATGGGAATTTTGTTGACCGTGGGTTGTTTGTCGCCCAAAATGATGCTCAAGCGCGTTTTGGCACTCAGCACTTCGGAATTTTGATTTAGTGCCAGCAAAAAATTATTCTGTTCATTCATTGAAAGGTGACTTTTCAAATTTTGAGTTTCATTTTTCGGAAAAAGAAAATCGTAAGCCGGCATCAAGTCTTTGAGAGATGGAATGTGCTGATGAATAGTGTCAAAAAAATTCGAAGTTCCGAGTGTTGCGATTGTTAAATATGATAAATATATTTTCATTAAAATACCCTTACTGCCCCAACTGCTTGGTATGCGTCCACCTTCCCATAGATCATACACATCCGAAGATCCTTTGTTGGGCGGGGCAATCATAATCAAATTGTCCACCTCGTTGGCATAGTCCGCGCTTTGCACATAGCTTCGCGCCACCAAAGAACCCATTGAATGCGTCACGATGTTCACTCTGTCAGCGCCACTGTTGGTCAAAGCTTTTCGAATCAAGGGTTTGAGATAAGTTTCAACTGATTGTTGATTGCTTTGTCGCCAATCATAATAAGCCAGAAAAAAAGTTTTGTCTTCTTGATAGCCCATTGTCTTGAAAGCTTGCAAAATGCCATCGTAGGTGTGGTCAAACATTGTCCAGTTGTCAGCCAAAGCCCCTGAAATCATCAAATCAGGATTGATGGAGGCGCCAATTCCGGGGATGAAAATCACTGGCTCCTTGGGAATGCTTGGATCGCTCTGCGACCAAGGTCGAAAAAGTACGCCAGTGCCCACAATGCGATTGCCCAGACCATTGATATTGGGGGCTTCTCTTGCGAAGCCACCCTGATTGTAAGCTGGCCCACTGGAATCTCCCCAATAATTATAGCGTGCATCCAAGCAGGTGAAAAGATATCCGCGCGCACCACTTTTGTTATTAAAAATAGCACTATTTCTGATTTTCGGGATCAAATAATTGTCACGGCAAGTAGCTTGAGGAACGCTAATGCCATCATAATTATTGGCCAAGATTAAATTATCCAAAACAGGCTGTGTGCAAAACAAACTGACACCAGCGATTGAGGAAAAGCTGATTTGTGTGTGCCTGACGCTCAACTCTCGGTGTGGTTGATTGCAATCAGAACTTGCATAATAGGCAATGCCTTTGGTGGCATAAAAAATTTCTGCATATTCAATGACAACCGCAAAACGACTTTTACTATCAACACTGATTGAACTCCAACTTCCAGCCCAATGAGGATCTCGCTTAGAACAAAGCTCACTCGTGTCGCCACCATGAGCATCGTCGCAAGTCGTGGTGAAAACAATTTTTTCCAAAGCATCGCCAACTGCAGTAAATTCACTTTCAATGTGCATCCCTGGTATGGTTGGTCGATCGTCACTTTCAAAATTTTGGAATTTGACCACGGTGCCTGGTTCAATAATCAAGGGAGCTTTGATGGTGATGACATTTTGAATAATATAGGGACTGTTTTCTTTGGTCCAAATTTCCGGACTGGTCACATCGTCTGCAATCAAAACCAAGGCGCTTGCTTTTTTGAAACTTCCCCAAAACAAAAACAAGCTGGCCAGTAAAACCAAAAACAAAAATTTTCCGCCTTTTTTCATGTCCCTAATGCCCCCACTCAAAAAATTTTCAAAAATAATTATGCAATTGATTGAAAGCGTGCGGAAGCAAAATCAAAGCCCACCACAGAAAAATTGCCACAAAAAATGCGCCTGACAAAAAGGTTGCCGTCAGCAAACTTTTCCAAGAAAACTTCCCCCAAACAATTTTGACAAAAATCAAAGGTGAAATGATGATCAAGAAAAACACAATCAAAATTGGATATACACTAAAATCATCATAAAAATAATACAGATCGGCATTTATTTTTGCAGTCAATTTTCCAAAATAATCATAAGCGAAAAAAATATATCCCACCAACAACAACAGTGTTGCGACTGAACTTGCCAGCAAATATTTCCACACACCCTTGGCTTTCAAAAATCTCAGCCAAAAAAACGGCGACACAATTGCGCCTGCCAAAATCATCGAAGCCAAAACAATTCCCACAATTTTCATTTTTGTTTTTCTTTTTTAAGCCAGTACGGTTAATTGTTGAAGGTTGAGCCTCCTTACAACTGGCAGCGTCTTAATTTTATTTAGTATTTTTTATTTTATATTTGAAAAGTCAGAAAAAACTTGTCAATATTATACCACATCTTTTCAAAATAATCCAAAAAAAGTTTACTTGTCATTATCTCACGACCGCGAAATTATGAAGATTTTGCTTTTCAGAAACTCACTAGATAGGCATTGGCTCAAGAATTTTATTTGAAAATGAAAGAATTGAAAAAAATTGCGGTCGCAATAAAATTCAACTGTGTGTTTTGCTGGTCAAGATTGAGATAGAGTTGAAAAAAATTGCCCGCCTTGACTCGCGAAGATGACCGCTCGCCCGCTTCGCCGAATCGAGGCGAGTCGACGCGAGGCTGGCGGTCGCAATAAAATTCAACTGTGTGTTTTGCTGGTCGAGATTGAGATAGAGTTGAAAATAATTGCGATCGCTGAAATTTTCAACTCTTTTGTTTTGCTGCGTAACAAGTTACGGAACAAAAACGAGGTTTAGCCGAAGACGGGATTTGGAGGATTTTAATTTATACTACTGCTCCCAAAGCTTTGCAATGGCGTCTTTGGTTTTTTGCTCGTAAATTTCGATGAGTTTTTTGGCAGACTGCACAAGCTCGCGCTCAGCTTCGATTTTTGAGACAATTTGTTTTTGGATGGTGAGAGGAGGAAGAGGAATTATAACATTTCTAACTAATTCAGAATTAAGATTTCTAACAACTCCGCCTGTAGCAACATTTTCAAATTGTTCAATCACAATATCGGAACCCAAGATATAATATAGAAAATCTTTTCCAATTTTTTTTTCATCTTCGCTTAATCGCAACCAGCCATCATGAATATAGCCCTCAATTTTCATAATATAAGGATGACCAAAACTCATTGAATTTGAAAGTATAAAATCACCCACAAAAACTTTTCTAGATTTTTCAGCTCCTTCTTTCGTGATTTGCTCTTTTGTTTGCGTGATATATTTATCAGCATTTTTTGTATCCCCTATTTTCACCCAATTAAATCCTTTAGCATCTTTAGTTATAAATTTATCTATTGGTCTTGGTGATGCACCTCTTTCAATTTTACAAACATCACTAATCGCAACTTTCTTCCACTTCGGATCTATTTCAATTCTTGGTTTCCAATTGGCAGTAATTTGCTTAGCACCGGTTATGATATTTTGATAGCCGTCCAACTCTGCCACGATTTGCGCTTGAATTTCGAGAGGAGGAAGAGGAATTTGATATTTTTTTAACCATTCTGTGCTTAAATTTTTCTGTGCAACACCACTTGAGGCTCTTATGCAATCATCCTCAAATAATTCAGTATTCAATACATGAAAAAGATAATGAATTGAAATTTGTTTGCTTTCATCTAGACGAATACAACCAACTCTTTGATTCAGTCCGGCTGGCAGTAAATTAGATTGCAATAAGCCAACTCTACCCACATTACCAGTTAGAGAAATCAAAAGATCGTTTTTTAAGAGTAAAAACTTTTGAACTTCTTTCGAGGAATCGGCATTATAAAACTTTGGATTATCATCAACAATTTCACCTTTTTGTACATTTGTAATTCGTATAACTCGAATACCTTTGTCTGTATATTTTTCACTTTTAAATGAATACCCGTTTAAAATTTCCGCAACTTCTCCAAGTTCCACCATCGGCCATTTCGCATTTGAATAATCAGTCGCAATCCGATAACGATCGCCACTCAAATTGTAATCACCACTTTCGGCAATTTTTGATTTTTCAACTAAGGTCAACATTTTGTCATCCTGAACTTGCTTCAGGATCTCAGCCCGCATAGATTCCGGATCAAGTCCAGAATGACAGACAATCTTCCATTTATTCAAAATCTCCAAAGCCTTTGGCAAATCATTCTTGGCAATTTCCCGTCTTTGCGCGCCAAGATCAAAACCATCATTTTCAATTTTCACAAACAAAATTTCTTTGCTGCTTTTTGCCAGTTCGTTATTAAACAGCAAAATGCTGGTCTTGACGCCACTATATGGCGCAAAAACTCCGCTCGGCAAAGAAACGACGCCATAGAGTCCGTCTTCAACGAGATTTTTTCGCAATTGCTTGTAAACATTGCCTGATTGAAAAATAATTCCCTCTGGCACAATGATGCCAGCGCGTCCTTTGGAACGCAGATGATTCATGATGTAGTCCACAAACAAAACTTCGGCGCGATTGGCTGGCACGGAAAATCTTTTGTGCGGAATGATGCCACCTTTCGGAGTCATAAAAGGCGGATTTGCCAGAATCACATCAAAATTATCGTCCCAACGCTCATCGCTGGAAAGACTGTCATATTCAAAAATTTTCGGCTCAGGGAAATTGTGCAAAAACATATTCACCCTAGAAAGTTTTACCATCTCAGGACTGATGTCATAGCCTGTGAAATTTTTGTGGATGGTTCGCATTTCATCGTGCATAATTGAAGCCCCAGATTTGTCCTGATTGTTTTCTCTGATGTGCTTGTAAGCAGAAATCAAAAAGCCAGCCGTGCCACAAGCTGGGTCAAGAATCGTTTCATTTTTCTGCGGGTCAATCACATCGACAATAAAATCAATGATATGCCTTGGGGTGCGAAATTGCCCAGCGTCACCTTGACTGCCCATAATTGCCAGCAAATATTCAAACGCATCGCCCAAATCTTCGCTATGATCATAAGAAAAGCCATCAATCTCATGCAAAAACATATTGAGCGTTTCCGGACTGCGATAGGGCAAAAAGGCACCTTTCAAAATGTCGCGAAAAATTGGCGACAAATTTTTGTTGCGACTCATTTTTTCCAAAGATTCTGTGTACAGATTCATACGGTCTTGCCCACCCAGTTTCGGATCCATCAAATTTTTCCAAGCATATTTTTGATATTCGCCCACGAAAAAACTCGCCTTGCCACCAAAGACAATTGCCTGCTGATCCATATCATCCATATATTTGTAAATCAGCGCATTGGTGATTTGCTCAACTTGGCTTTTTGGATCCGGAACTTTTCCCACCAAAATATCCCTCAGCGAATTTATTTTTCTTTTGGTTGTATCGTTAAGCATAGCTATTTATTTCTTAGAATTTCATTATATTGCCACATCCCTACTACATTGTTTTAGGCTGAGATAAGGCATTTTTCAATACTATTCCGTAAC
>JBAXHR010000012.1:0-12382 GCA_037138835.1 Candidatus Moraniibacteriota bacterium
TATCTAATTCGATTTAATTCGAATAAAATTTGCGACAATTCGAGAATATGAATAGACAATATCATCTCTTTGATGCACAGGGGAAAGTGCTCGGGCGTTTGGCGACTGAAATTGCCAAGGTGCTGAGCGGCCGAAGCAAAGTTGACTACACGCCACACATTGACGGAGGTGATTTTGTGGTGGTCATTAACGCCAGCAAAATTGGAGTTACTGGCAAGAAATTGACTGACAAGATTTATCATAGTTTCAGCGGTTATCCAGGAGGAATTACTTCGATTGCACTGCGAGATTTGTTGGAAAAAGATCCCAAGAAAGTGATCCAAAATGCAGTTTATGGGATGCTTCCAAAGAACAAATTGCGCGACAAAATGATGCTACGATTGTTTGCTTATCCGCAGGCTGAGCATCAGCACAAGAATATCGGAATCACACACTAAATTTGATGCAAATTTTCGCGAATTTTTATCAAATAATCGCGAATGAATTTTTTAAGAAATATTAGAGATAATTAGCGAGAATAATTCGTGTAAATTAGTGATATAATTATGGCAGTAAAAAAAGTAGAGAAGAAAGCGACTACGAAAGTGGTGGCGAAAAAAGTGAAGAAGGAAAAAGTCATTTCTGAGGTTGCTCCAAAAGTAGCTGAAGTTAAGGTTGAGAAGAAATCAGCTGAGGAGACTTATTTCTACGGTGTAGGAAGGCGCAAAGCTTCAGTGGCGCAAGTTCGCCTATATGCCTATGATAAAGCTACTGACGCAGATTTGATTGTCAATGAAAAGAAACTAAAAGATTATTTTCCAGGAGCAAATTTGCAAAACACTTTCTTGGCACCACTCAAAGCTGTGGGACTTTATGGCAAAGTGCGCGCCACAGTGTTGGTGCGAGGTGGGGGAGTGACTGGACAGATTGAGGCTGTACGACTGGGAATTTCCAGAGCTTTGGTGAAATATGATGAAACTTTCAAGAAAACGCTCAAGGAACTTGGCTTTATGACTCGCGACGCTCGCGAAGTGGAACGCAAGAAACCAGGACTCAAAAAAGCCCGCAAATCTCCACAGTGGGCAAAGCGCTAGAAGTGCACCATAGCCGACTTCAAAAAAGGCTTATACAAGGCAAAAAAGCACTCACGATATTTGGGTGCTTTTTTCAATTCAATATTAGTTGCAAAAAGCACCCATTCAATGGGTGTTTTATTTTTAGGTCAGGATGTCGATGTTGTGGGTTCGCCTGTGGCATACGCTTCATTTTTAACAGTGACCATGGTCAATTTTTGACTAATACTGAATTAACTAAATCAGTGTTAGTTTCAAAGAGGCTAAGCCTCCTATAGGAGGCTTAGCCTCTAACGCATTTCTATCACTAATCAAGTTAAGTTGGTATAATTGTGAGAGGGAAAAAGTCCAAAACACTATATTTACTATAAGAATACTACTATAAATCACAAAAGTCCTAAAAATAGGACTTTTGTGAAACTGTGGCTATTTTGCGTTTTTTGAAAAAACTTGACAAATTCCTCTTATTCCTATAATCTGTATGTAGATAATAACCAATTAAAGGTATTATATGATTACAAATAGTACAATATTAACCGAAAAAGAGAGTTCTCTCTTGGAAAACCTTATATTAAAGTATGGCTTTTTTGTCGATTTTGACCAAATTGTGGCTGAATTGGGGGGATATTCCAGACAGCGTGTCCGTAAATTAGTTGCCAAAATGTCAAAAAATGGTTGGCTGATAAGGATCAAAAAAGGGAAATACTACATTTCAAATTTAGAAGCTCGAGGCTTTGCAAGTGCGTCAGTTTTTGTTATTGCTAAAAATATCATGGAGGATTCTTATGTTTCATTTGAATCTGCACTGCAACATCATGGGATTTTTGATCAGTATTTAAAAATGACTACTTCAGTATCCGTAAAACAATATGCTTCAAAGGAAATTCAGAATGTAACATATAAGTTCGTAAAGACAGGAGCGCAAAACTTTTATGGATGGGAAAATATAAAAATTGAAGGGGAGACAGTAAAAATGGCAACAGTTGAAAAGGCAGTGCTTGATATGATCAATTTTCATCGCAGTGTCAATTCCTTGGATTTGGTATTGGAAAAATTCAAAGAATATGAAGAAAATTTTGATTTTCAAAAATTGCAAGAATTTAGCGAAAAGCAATCCACAGCAGTGCGAAGAGTTTTGGGATTTTTGCTTGATAAGGCAGGGATTGATTCGGGCAATTTTCTGGAATTAATAAAAGGTGAAAAGGGAAGTAGTTGGATGACAAAGGACAGCAAGATTTATAACGCCAAATGGAAACTTTATTATCATAATCACTTTGAATAAAATAAATATGGAAAACTTAGTTTCAATCAATAGACGAGAGCTGGAATTGATCAACAGACAAAATCTCAGATACCCATTAGCCATTGCAGAAAAAGATTATTTTTTAGCCTTGGTGTCAAAAATTGTGTATGAATCTCCCTTGAGAAATAAGTTATTATTCAAGGGTGGTACCGCATTGCACCATTGTTATTTGAATCAGATGAGGTTTTCTGAGGATTTGGATTTTACTTCACTTGATAAAAATATAACGCTTGATGAAGTAAAAAAGATATTTGAACCTTATGATTTTTTGGAAATCAGAAAAGAATATACCTCGAATGCAACAATAAAACTTGAGAAATTAAAATATGATGGACCTTTGGGACAGCCAAATTCTTTGAAGCTGGAAATTGATTTTATCCAAAATGTGGTTTTGCCAGCCAAGGAATTGGAATACAAGAATGTTTGGAAAGTCGATACAAAGGTTAGCGTTATGGATATTAGAGAGATTTGCGCTGAGAAAATAAGAGCTTCAAGCGAGAGGGTGAGATACAGGGATTTTTATGATTTATTTCAGATTATAAAAAACTTCAAGATTGATTTGAAAGAAATAGTGGAACTGATCAAGCAAAAAGAAGTGCGCAAGCAACTTAGTCAAAAATCAATTTTGGCTAACTGGAAAATTGCCAAAGAAGAGAAAAATGCGGATCTGCAAGAAATTTATTATTCTGAGGAAGTGGATGATCTGGAGATAGAAGGTATGATAAAAACTTTGGACATCGGAGTTATTGAGCCATCTCAGCCTGCATTCAAAAAATGATATATGAATTACATAGTTTTTGATCTTGAAGCTACTTGCTAGGAGGATAAGTGCGACAAGATAAATGAAATAATAGAAATAGGCGCAGTCAAGCTGAATGAAAATTTGGAGGTTGTTGATATTTTTTCGCAATATGTAAAACCTACAATTAATCCAGTTTTGTCAGATTTTTGTAAATCTCTCACCTCAATTTTTCAGGCAGATGTGGATGGTGCCAAAAATTTCAAAGATGCCGTAAGTGATTTTGAGAGATGGATTTTAGCAGACGGCAAGGAAAATTGTTTAGCACTGCGCTGAACTATCTCTATGGGCTTTTTTATTTTGGTGGAAAATATTTTTGTCATTCCCGTGAAAACGGGAATCTAGGTTTCGTGTTAAAAAGGAAAAACTATGATATAAAGTGGGGCTGGATTCCCATTTTCATGGGAATGACAAGGAAACGTTTTTTTGTGATGTATTTAATCTAAAAAGCTAAAGCCTGAGAAGCTAAAACCCCGGAAGCTAATCGGTTGGTGCGGTTGTCGTCCCAATCCCAAGGTTTTGCAGGAGGGTGGTTTTCTCGGGGAATTCAATGGTGTTGAGGGTGGTTGTGTCATTGCTGGCAGTGTCGGTGAAATAGATGAGGCCGTCGGAATTGTTGTTGGTGATTTGACCAGCGTCACTGTTGAGTGTGAAAAGATCCATCAGGTTGCGATGATCGCGTTGATCAGTTTCTATGAATTTGACAAGTTTGCCAGTCGCGAAAATCACATGCTCATAGTCGCGTGACCACTGGACATTGTTAATAGCATCAGAATAACGAGTGATGGGCAGTACCTCATTTTCACTGCGCATAGGCTGGACATCCCATTTTCTGGCGAAATAGACATTGATTTCATGCTCATTCCAGAAAAGCAATTTCTTGCCGTCATCAGAAAATTGAGAGCCAAGGGTATTGTTAGAAAGTTGTTGGAAATAGTCTTCGTTTTCGCCTTGATTGAAAATGTAAAGGTTGTGACTTGGATTGAGAAAAACAATCCGACGGTCATCGTAGACAATAATTTGATAATCAGGGTCAGCCATATTTGTCGGAGCAGAGCGCGTGATTTGCACGGCTTGATTGGCGCCATCAATGTTGGTTTTATAAACAATACCTTCGGGAAGTTGAAAATAGTAAAGCCCACTGGAAGCCAATTCATAGCTGGCGATATTGTTGGCGATTTGGCGAATTTCTGTGGGCGCGTCAAGATCAAGACGGAAAAGATTGCCTGCGGACATATAGAAAAGGGCATTTTTGGTTTTGGGATCCCAACGCACATGAGAAAGGTCATCGGTATGCGCAAGGTCTTGCAAATTCAGGAGCTCGGCTTTTGGCACATCGGCGATGAGATAGTTTTTCTTTTGATCATTCTTTCTTATGGCGGGAATAATGACGCGATGAGCTTGTGGAGCCCATTCAATGTTTTCTTTGCTGTTATCAGTGAAAAGATATTCTTGCGTGGTGAGGATATTTTCGCTAGTATCATCTTTAGCGTTGATGATATCGACAGCAAAAGTTTCGCCAGTTTGGCTGGCCACGGCGGTGAGATTTTTGCGAGGTGAAATGAAAAAACGCGAAACTC
Source organism: Candidatus Moraniibacteriota bacterium (assembly GCA_037138835.1). Taxonomy (GTDB): domain Bacteria; phylum Patescibacteriota; class Minisyncoccia; order Moranbacterales; family GWC2-37-73; genus CAIPMZ01. The sequence continues at coordinate 4,735 of JBAXHR010000012.1, forward strand.
CACTAGCGTTGTAGCTGGTTTTTTGATAGTTGTTTTTGGTCAGCACCACATTCCAAAATTCAGTTGAGATGCCACTATGCACGGAAATTTTTTTTGACCAAGTACGAAAGCCGCTTGACTTGACTTCCAAGAGATAATCCCCAGGCGCAATGCCGTCAATATGATATGAGCCGTTGATGCGGTTTAGATTTTTGGAAGAATAATGAACATTGTTGATGTAGACATCGGCATCTTGAGGAGTGGTTTTCATGGAAACCGAGCCACCATAAATAAAAACACCTCGCTGACGGTTGAAGCGATAGCCAAAAGCATAGCCAAGAATAAGGGCTGAAACAAGCCAAAAAAGGACAAAAAGTGTCCACCAAAAAATTTTTCTCGGAATTTCAGTTTGTTCCATAATAGTTTTGATTATAGCTGGCAAAACTTGTTTTGTCCATCAAAAAAAGGTATAATTAAGTTGCTTAGAATTAACTTTCAAAAACAAAAAATTGTTATGCAATTAGAAGAACTTTTTCGTGGCTTTGGGCTTTCAGTTTTCATGGCTGAATTTATCACTTTGTTCTTGGTGCTGTTGGTGATATCAATAATTTTTTGGTTGGCGGTTGGGCGCTTTAAGTTGCATAGCGCGCTGTGCAATATTTATTTGTCGTTTGCTTTGGTGCAAGTTTTGCCAGCGCAAATGATGGAATTTGGCAAAAATATTCCAGCACTGGCCTTTTTGATTTTATTGGTGGCGTTGACTTTGCTGGGAAAATTCACTTTTGACATTCATTTGTCTGGTTCGGGCCTGAGTTATTGGAAAGTTTTTTTGATGAGTTTTTTGGAGGTCGGTGCGATTTTCAGCATTTTGATTGGGTTTATTAGTGACAAGGAATTGCTCAGATATATTTCCAAAGACGCGCTGTTTTATTTCTCCTCACCTTGGGCAAAGTTTGCGTGGTTGGCATTGCCGCTGCTGTTTTTGATTTATATCAATAAAAGCGAATAACAATTTTGCTTGTATTGACTTAATTTCTGATTCGATTATAATTAACAATATTGTTGTTTTCAAATGCAATTTTTTGGGTACATAGCTCAGTTGGTAGAGCAACGGCCTTTTAAGCCGATGGTCGGGGGTTCGAATCCCTCTGTACCCACAGATGATAAAATAAAACACCCCTGGGTGTTTTATTTTTTTAAATGTAAAGGTACAGAGGGATTCGAACGGGCAGAAGCGAGCGCCGAGTGTAGACGAGGCAAGCGAGCGTAGATGGATGCGACCATAGGAGCATTCAGCTCTGCCCCGGACAACGAGCAATCAGCAGATTGTGAGGCGGAAATCCCTCGTTCTTTTTTGTGGGTACAGAGGGATTCGAACGGGCAGAAGCTAAGCAAGATATCGGTCAGCAGGACGATATCGTAGCGTGCGTCGATGGATGCGAGTGAGCGAGCCTGCCTACCGGCAGGCAGGCATTCAGCGCTGCCCAGGACAAGGAGTTTGTGAGTGTCGACGAACAAACGACGCGACACCTGGCAAGCTTTGTGGGTACAGAGGGATTCGAACCGGCAGGAGCTATCATATTGAGTAATTAACTGCTTGGTGATATTATAAAGAAATAAAATAGATTTTGAGCTTATGATGAAAAATTTATGCAAACACAAAAAATAAAAATTGCTACGAAAAATGGAAACATTTCAGCTGTGATTAATCAGCCAAAAAAAACAAAGTGGTAAACTTGCGATTCTTTGTGCTGGGTTTTTGGATTCAAAAGATTATAAGCATCTTGCTGGCTTGGCGCAGACATTGGCGGAGCGTGGATATGTTGTCGTTAGATTTGATTCAATAGGCGTCTGGGAGAGTGAGGGCGATATTTCGCAATACACCATGACTCAATATCTCGAAGACATCAAAAATGTGCTTGAGTATATGTTGAGCAAAAATGAATATAAAAACATTTTACTCGGTGGGCATAGTCGTGGCGGACAAATGTCGATTCTTTATGCTGCCCGCGACCCAAGAATTTCGGTTGTCTTGGGAATTATGCCATCGTCTGGAGCGATAACAGGGGAGCGTCGTGAAGCTTGGAAAAAAGCTGGTGTTAGCATTTCTAACAGAGATTTCCCAGATGATAAAAATAAAACGAGAGAATTTCGTGTGCCGTTTGAGCATGTTCTAGACAGGGATCAATGTGATGCAGTCAGGGACATCAAAAAAATAAAATGCCCAGTGATCCTGATTGCTGGTGAGCTTAATAAGTTAGTTGAGCCTGAAGATGTGAAAGAATTTTTTGACAATGCCAATGAGCCCAAGAGCTTCACAATTATGCCGGGAATCGGACATGATTATAGGTTCAGTGAAAAAGAAGTTGAATTGGTGAATGAAAAAGTTTTGGAGCAATTGAATTTGATGAACATATAAAAAATGGTTCTAAAAAGAAATTTTATTTCCAAAATTTAGCCAAGATAAGCCAAATATAGCTTAATTGGTGCGGCAGATAACAATTTAACAATGTAAAAATTCTGCAATGATGAGTTTGCATTGACAAGGTTTTAAAAATGGGCTATGCTTGATGAGTAACAATTAGCTATATATACGATCATGTTGGCAATCATTAAAACAGGCGGAAAGCAATACAAAGTAGCCGAGGGCGACAAAATTAAGGTTGAAAAACTGGAAGGCGAAGCAGGGGCAAAAATTGTCTTTGAAGAGGTGCTTTTTGTGGGCGACGAAACAGCAGTGAAAGTTGGCACGCCAACCGTGGCTGGCGCAAAAGTGGAAGGCACAATTGTGGATCAAGGTCGCCACGATAAAGTTTGGGGCATCAAGCACAAAGCCAAGAAACGCTACAAGGTGAAATTTGGTCACAAACAAACTTATACCGAAGTTCTGATTGGGAAGATTGCGTAGGCAGAATATGGAACATGGAGTATAGAACATAAAACATAGAGCATACAATTTCTCATTTTGAGATAGTTTAAAAGCCGATTCCTGAGGGAGTTGGCTTTTTTTGTTGGTGAAAAAGTTTAAAGGCCACTTATTTATTCAAGTGGCCTCGTTTGTTGTTTACAGATTTTTCATTAAACCTCAACCTTGCATTCTATTCGTCCTTCAAATACAGGCAGATATTTTGGTTGGAGGTTGCTTTTGTCGGCAACTGGATTACCAGTTGAATCCAGTTGTTTTTTTTCGTCAAACAATGGATTGTTTTTGCTGACAATGTATACAAAAACATACATCATTTCTCCGTCACTCTCTTCTTTTTTTTCAAGCGATACACTGGTCAAAACCTTATCTCTGAAGCAGATCCCGCTTTCTTGCTCCTTGCAGGTAAAATTGAAAGGCTTGAATTTAAATTCAATTTTCTCTTCCAGCATCATGATAAGCACTCTGGCTGTTGCAGTAACTAACTGCTGGATATTGGTTTTTCCATAGTATCCATTGCCATTACCAGTAAAATCTGAATTTCTGAAGCTAAACAGAGTATTTCCATCATCAGGAAGAGAGAAAAACTCATCAGGATATGATAATCCGAGATCGGAAAATAAGACATAAGTAAGCTGTTTTAAGGACAAACGAATAGACAGTTTAGAGGCCAATTCACTCTTGAGTCTTGCTTGAGTAATTTTTTTCATGATAATCCTTGAGTTTTTTTATGAGAGTTGTGAGAGTGAAAATAAAAAACAATAATTTTAAAGAGGAGTGTCTATTTCAAGCCTTATTTAAGGTTTTATGCGAAAATTCTCTTTTGAAATATGACTTTGTATTATAGCAATTCCGTCCGGTTTGTCAAGGCAGAAGAAATAGTAATTTCGTCGGCGTATTCAAGGTCGGCACCCGTAGAAAGTCCGCGGCCGAGGCGGGTTATTTTTAATTTTGCAGGGTTGTTAGAATCGATATTCAAAGTTTGCAGTTTTCTTTTCAAATATAAAGCGGTGGCATCGCCCTCAGTGGTGGGGTTGGTTGCCAAAATCACTTCAGTGACATTTTCCTTTTCCACGCGCGAAAGCAGTTCATTGATTTTCAAATCTTGTCCAGTGTTGCCAACTTGAATGACACCACCAAGGACATGATAAAGTCCTTGATAAGAGCGAGTGCGTTCAATGGAAATGATGTCAAGTGGTTCTTCCACCACGCAAATGGAATGTTGGTCGCGTTTGACATCTTTGCAAAATTCACAAAGTTCACCTTCAGCAATGTTGAAACATTTTTGGCAGATTTTGAGATTTTTGATTTCCAAGATATTTTCCGCAAATTCAGCCAATTTTTCCGGGTCTTGTTTGAACAAAAACAACACCAACCGTTCGGCCATTTTGGGCCCAACGGAGGGAAGGGAGCTTAAATTTTTTATAAGTCTACTGAAAGCTTTTGGATACACGAAATTGTATAAAGTATTTTGTATTATGTATTTTCATTATAAAAAAGACATTATAAAAAGCACAATATTTAATTTCGAGTATGATACAAAATACTAAATACATGATACTAAATACATAAATTTTATGGCTTTAAAAAAAACAACTTCCACAGCGGGGCGAGACATTGTGATCAAGGGGGCGCGGGTGAACAATTTGAAAAACATTGATGTTACCATTCCGCGGGACAAGTTCGTGGTCATCACTGGACTTTCTGGCTCTGGCAAGTCTTCGCTGGCTTTTGACACGATTTATGCTGAGGGCAACCGTCGCTATATGGAAGGGTTGTCTTCTTTTGCGCGAAATTTTTTGGACCCTTCCGTCAAACCAGATGTCGACAAAATTGAAAATCTTTCGCCTCCAATTTCCATTGATCAAAAAAGCATTTCTCGCTCTCCGCGTTCAACCGTGGGGACACTGACAGAGGTGTATGACTATTTGCGAATTTTGTTTGCCAAAGTAGGTGTGATTCATTGTCCAGCGTGTGGCACTTCCATGCAAAAAAGAAGCAATCGCGAAATTTTGGATGAAATTTTGACTTTTTCGCATCACACTCAAGTTGCCATTTTGGCCAAGCCAAAAGATTTGGCCGTTGGCAAAGAATTGATCAAGCATATTCAGCGTCTTGGTTATGCACGCGTGCGCTTTGGCGACAAAATGCATACCATCACAGATGCGCTTTCAATGGAAGAAAGTGAAATTGTGGGCGAAATTGAAATGGTGATTGACCGGGTGGTGTTGGACAAGAAAAATCCGGACAATGAACGCATGTTGGACTCGATTGAAACTGCTATGAAAATGGGTTCCAATTCAATGAAAATTTTGTTTGACAATATCGAGGAGCGAAATTACAACCAAGATTTTTTCTGCAGTAAATGTGGCATCAAGATCAAAGAAGTGACGCCGCGGCATTTTTCTTTCAACAGTCCTGAAGGCGCTTGCGACACTTGCGCTGGCTTGGGGTACACTTTGAAAGTCAATCAGGAGCTGGTGATTCCCAACAAGAATCTTTCCATTTTGGAAGGTGCGATTTTGCCTTGGAGCAAATCGGGCGGCAAAATTAATGGTCAAAACGGTCAAATGCTTTTGCTCAAGGAGGTTGCGCGAAAGCACAAATTTTCTTTGCATGAACCAGTCAAAAAAATGACCAGCAAGCAGTTAAATGTGCTACTTTTTGGTGGAGAGGGCTTTGAAGGGGTGATCCCAGCGTTGGAGAAAAAATATTTTGAAACCAAATCAGAATATCTGCGCAGTGAAATTGAAAAATATATGACCGCGCATACTTGCCCTGCGTGCGAAGGCAAAAGATTGAAAAAAGAATTTTTGGCAGTGAAAATCGGTGGCCAAACTATTGATGACTTGGTCAATTTGAGCGTTACTCAATTGAAAGAATTTTTTCAAGCAACTGAGAGTTGGACGCAAGCTTCCCAAGAAAAAGAAATTGAGCGACCAGTGCTGAGAGAAATTCTGCAACGCCTCAAAGCTTTGGAAAATGTCGGTTTGGAATATTTGAATTTGGGTCGCAGCGCTCAAACCATTTCAGGTGGCGAAGCGCAGCGCATTCGTTTGGCGGCGCAACTCAATTCGCAGTTGATGGGCATTGTTTATGTGCTGGACGAGCCTTCCATTGGCCTGCATAGTCGCGACACGGAAAAATTGATTGCCACCATGCGCCAGTTGCAAGCGGTGGGCAATTCTTTGATTGTAGTAGAGCATGATGAGAGCATTATCAAGGCGGCTGATTGGATTGTGGACATGGGTCCTGGTGCAGGGGAAGAAGGCGGCATCGTGGTTTTCGAAGGCACTTATCAGCAACTCATCAAGAGCAAAAATTTGACGGCGCAATATCTTTCCAAAAAGAAAAAAGTTTCCGAGAAGAAAAAAAGTCGTCCTGGGAATGGAAAATACATTGAGATTATTGGTGCTACGGAACACAATTTGAAAAATATTGAGGTGAAAATTCCGCTGGAAAAAATGGTGGCGATTTGCGGTGTTTCCGGTTCTGGCAAGTCTACACTCGTGAAAGACATCTTGTCTAAAGCACTTTCGCGTCATTTTTATGGCAGTCGCAGTTTGCCAGGCAAGCACAAGAAAATCAAAGGCTTTGAAAATTTGAAAAAAGTCATCAGCATCAATCAAAATCCCATTGGGCGCACGCCTCGTTCCAATGCGGCCACTTATACGGGCGTGTTTTCACATATCCGAGATTTGTTTGCGAGCGTGGAGGAAGCCAAAGCGCGCAACTACACTGCCAGTCGTTTTAGCTTCAATATGAAAGGTGGGCGCTGTGAAGTTTGCCAAGGTGACGGCTCACGCAAAATTGAAATGCATTTGCTCCCTGATGTGTATGTGAAATGTGAAGCTTGTGGGGGCACGCGCTTTTCCAAAAAAACTTTGGAAATTGAATATAAAGGTTTTAATATTGCGCAAATTTTGGATATGGATGTGCGTTTGGCGCTGCGCTTTTTTGCGCGACATCCCTTGATTGCGGAAAAACTCAAAACGATGGAAGATGTGGGCTTGGGCTATTTGAAATTGGGGCAAAGTGCGACCAATCTTTCTGGCGGCGAAGCGCAGCGCATCAAATTGGCCACAGAGTTGGCTCGCAAATCAACGGGCAGCACTTTGTATATTTTGGATGAACCCACAGCGGGTCTGCATTTTGATGACATTCGCAAATTGCTCAGCGTGCTGAACGCCTTGGTAGACAAGGGCAACACGGTCATCGTGGTGGAACACAATTTGGATGTGATCAGGGATGCTGATTGGGTGATTGAACTTGGTCCTGATGGTGGAACGCTCGGTGGATATCTCAATTTTGAAGGCACCCCAGAAAAATTGAAGAAGGACAAGAAGAGTTGGACCGCGAAATATCTTTAACTAGCTTGTTAGGCTTTAGCTGCTTAGCTTTTTAGGAAAATTAATTTTATGCAGAAACAGGAAAACGGAACATTATATATTGTCGCAACTCCGATTGGGAATTTGGAGGATTTGACACTGCGGGCGTTGCGAACTTTGCAGGAAGTTGAGGCGATTGCTTGTGAAGACACGCGCGTGACCAGTCGACTGCTTTCGCATTATGAAATTTCCAAGCCACTGCTGTCACTTCATCAACACAGCGGGCAAATTCAGTTTGGCAAAATTTTAACCTTGTTGGCAGCTGGCAAAAGCGTAGCCTACGCCAGTGACGCTGGCACGCCTGGGATTTCTGACCCTGGCAATCAATTGGTGGCGCAGGCCTTGGCGGAAAATTTTG
>JBAXHR010000013.1:0-12374 GCA_037138835.1 Candidatus Moraniibacteriota bacterium
GGAAAAGGTTGTTTGGCAATGGGTTATTTTGCTGGGTGTTGCGCTGGGGATTGGCGTGCAACTGCATGTGATTTTACTGATAATTTTTTCCCTTTTTACTTTTGCTTTTCTACTCTTTTCAATAGTGAAAAATAAAAAAATGTGGAAAAAATGGTTAGTCGTGCTGGCTATTTTTCTGCTGCTTAATGCTGGCCAAATAGCAAGTGAAATCCAAACAAATTTTGCCAATTCAAAAACTTTTTTGAATTACTTTTTGCATAAACCGACAGTTGGGGAGATACAAGAGAAACATCCAGCCAGCTTGTTTAATGATTTTGATTGCCATTTGGAAGCCAATTTTTTCATGCTGTCTTCGATGGGTGAGGATAGTTGTCAATATTATTTAAATAATTTAAGCACAGGTGAAACAACCAAAATTTTCAATACTTTCTTTTTCAGACTTAGTTTATTTGTGAGCGTTGTTTTTTCAGTTCTCGGCTATGTAGTCTTGGGTTTTTACTGCCGAAAAGAAGCTTCACCGGCTCAAAAACAATGGCTGCAACTGATTGCGATTTATCTAGGGCTTGCTTTTTTGATTATGTTTCCAGTGCTGAAGGGAAAAATTGAATTGAGATATTTTAGTTTTGCTTTTTTTGTGCCGTTTTTATTCCTGGGTCTTTTTGTGAAATATTTGAAAGCGAGGGTCAATAAGGAAGTTGCTTTATTTGGGGCGACTTTGCTGTTTTGTTTGGTTGTCGCGAGTAACTTGGTGTCAATAACTTCAATTACAAAAGAGTTTTTGCATAAAACTAGAATTTATTCCAACTCAGTTGTTTTGGATGAACTTGAGCCAATCGCTCAATATTTGCTTGCTAACTCAGCGGAAGAAAAAATCTATTTCAGTGGAAATCCAAGAATAATAAATTATCTTTATCAACCCTTGAAATATTTGATTAACAAACAAGGAAAGCAGCTCGTTCCGGTAGCAGAGATTCAAATTGATTCTTTCATTCAAAATAAAAATACCTTGTTTTTCTTGACCAATAAAATTGATAGCGAAAGTAATTTTAGTGATGAAAAAGTAGGGCAAAAAACATATGTGTATAAATTAATGAATTAAACAAAAAAATGATTAAGAATATAGAAAACATCATAAAAAAAATACCTAGAAACATTTTGATTTTAGCGGGCATAATCTTGGTCGGCATTTTTCTGCGAACTTATCATTTTCATGATTGGTTGCGCTTTAATGCCGATCAAGCCCGCGATGCGGCAGTAGTGAGCAACTTTTTGACAGGCAAAAGCGAACTGCCAATGCTAGGACCAAAGGCAGGAGGCACAGAGTTTAAACTTGGTGGAGCTTTTTACTATTTGCAAATTCTCTCGGCTAAAATTTTTGGAAGTAGCCCTGATAAAATAGCTTACCCGGATTTATTAAGCTCAATTTTGACTATTCCTTTGCTTTTCTTGCTGTTAAGGAAGGCCTTTCAGGAAAAAATCGCCTTGGCAGGGGCAGCGATTTTGAGTGTGAGCATTTTTGCCATCAAATATGGGCGTTTTGCATGGAATCCAAATTCGGCGCCTTTTTATTGTTTGCTATTGCTTTACGCGTTGCTAATTTTGGCAGAAAACAAAACTCGTCGTTGGCTTTGGTGGGCGCTACTGGCAGGTTTGGCGCTGGGCATCGGCGTGCAATTGCACACTTTGTTGTTGATTATTATGCCCATTGCAACGCTAGCTTATTTTGTTTTCTTGGGTATCAAAAACCCTCAGCTTTGGCGTAAAGCGCTGTTGGTTTTATTGGTAGCTTTATTTTTCAACACAGGTCAAATTATTAACCTCGCGCAAACTAATGGTGCCAATGCGAAAGCTTTTTTTGGCGGGGCCTCGGCAAAAACTGCCAAAGGAACTTCTTTGCTCGGCAATTTGGCCACTAATACGGTTTGCCAAGTGCAGGCCAATGCCTTTATAGTTTCGGGCTTGGGCGCGGATGATCAATGTGGCACTGATTTACTGCAGAGCACTTATGCCAAAACTAAAGGACTTACAAATAAGGCTGTTTTTGTTTTGGGCTTTGGCTTGAGCGTCATTTTTTCTTTTGGCGGGATTTGGCTTTGGATTTTGGCAATCAAGCATACCGCAGAGCCAAACAAAAAAAGAATTTTTCAATTGACGGGGTTGTATGCCTTGATTGGTTTCGTGTTGTTGATTCCCTTGGCGAAAGAAATTTCCCTCAGGTTTTATCTGGCTTTAATCTTCGTGCCGTTTATGTTGTTGGGGCTTTGGCTTCAGGCGCTTTGGCATTGGCGCAAAGAAGGGTTGTGGATTGGGGGTTTGTTGATTTTGTTGCTAATCTTTACCAATTTAAACGCAGTGCAAATTGCTTTTGCTGATCACGCAGGTACCAAGCAGGTTGGGTCTTCTACGGATATGGAAATAACGCTAGGTGAAGTTGAATTTGTGGCAGCGTACATCAGGCAATATGCACAAGCGGATGAAACCGTGTTTGTTGGTGGTCGGCAAAAATATTTGTTTAAATATTTAAAATCGATTCAATATTTCACTTTGCAAGAAAATATCAAACTGCGCGCACTGCCAAAGCGAGTAGTCTTGGCGCCAACTTTGTCAAAGGTTTTTCTGGGAAACGCGAAGGATGATGGCAAGTTGTCCAAAACCTTGGGACAAACTTATGTCGGACAAAATGTTCAATTTTTTGGCAGGTTTTCCATTGAGCAATTAGTGGTAAAATAAGGTAGCTACTTATACTGAATCAATTTAATTAATGGTAGCTAGGCGTTGGAGGTTGAGCCTCCATTAGGGAGGCTCAACCTCCTTGCAACCACCAGTGATTTATTTGATTTGGTATTACTTGCTAGGCGCTCGGCTCGTTGCCGGAAAGTTCTTCTTGGACTTGAACTTTCTTTTGTTTTTTGGCAAGATTTTGTTGCAAATAAACAAGGTCTTGTTGGGTGATTTCGCCCATAAAATAAAGCAAAAGCAAGTAACCAACTAGCAAACATAAGGACCAAAGCAAGAAAATAAGTTCACCTTGACTGCAAAAAAGTGTTGCAAAATACATCACTGCGCCAGCCACAAACATTTTTGCCAAGCTTTTGAAATGAATCATCACGCCAAAATCTTTTTGGATGAAATACAAAATCGCCAGCATCGTGATGAAAGAAGTGATGGTGGTGGCAATCGCGCTGCCCACCAAGCCAGCTTGTTTGATGAAAAAATAGTTCAAAATCGTGTTCAAAATGACGCCGAAAATGGAAATCCACATCGGGATTTTGGTTTTGCCAGCGCCATTGAGCACAAAACTCATCACATAAAAAATCGTCAGAAAGCCAACGCCATAAGCCAAGATTGCCATTGGTTGGGCTGCGTCGAGATATTTGGCGCTGTAAAAAAGTTTAATGATCGGACGCGAAAATTGCGACATCAGAATCACAGCTGGAATGAGCAAAATGGTCATCAAGCGCAAAGATTGAGCAATTATGGAGTTGGTTTGCTGGTGGTCATTTTCGGAAGTGCTCTTAGAAATGACAGGCAAAAGCATAATCGTCAGCGCGTAAAAAATATAATATGGAATGCGACCCACAGTCAGGGCGGCGTTGTAAATCCCAGTCAGATAGTCATCGCGCAAAATGCCTTTGACCAAATATAGGTCAATACTAATCAAAAGCTCATAAGCCAAAAAGAAGAGAATGACTTGCCAAGCATAATTTGTCAGTTTTTTGGTGTCAAAATCGCTTGGAAGGCTCAAATCTTGCGTTTTGGCGGCCTTTTTGATTTCTCTGGTGTATTTGAGCTGGTCAAGCGCAAGAGCAATCAGAAAGACGCTGAAAGCGGCCAGGGCATAGCCCACAATTGAGCCCGCCACCTTAAAAGGGCTTTGCAAAGCCCAAGCCAGCCCCACAATGGCCACCACTTTCAAAATTGACCGCAAAGTTTTCAAAATTGATTGCACGCCAAACTTGTGTAGGCCTGTGTAATAGGAAAAATAGAAAGAAGCCATCGCAAAAGCTGGGATGATCAGCGTTGAAATTCGAAACAGGGAAGTCAATGTTGGGTCGCCCAATGCCATTGAAATGAGTGGGGTGGCAAAAAAGAAAATTGCCGTGATGGCGCCAATCAAAATGGTTTGCAAAAAAATCGCCTTGCGTTTGATGACCAAAACCAGCGCCGGATTAGTCTGGAAAATTTCACTGATATATTTGGCCATCGCGGTGGGAATGCCATTGCCAATCAAAATGATGACCATGGTCGTCAGCGTCACGACCAAGCCATAGCGCCCATAATCTGCCGGCCCCAAAATGCGACCGACAAAAGAATGAATCACATAGCCCGAGAGGTTGAAAATCAGCTCTGAAATAATGAGCCAAACTGTGGATTTAGCGAGGTTGTTGGACATAGGGTTTAATTTGAAATTTTCAATTTTTAATTTTTAAACAATTTTCAATTTTATAATGTTTCAAAATAAATAATAATTTTGTCATTCTGAATTTATTTCAGAATCTACTTTCTTTGTCTAAGTTAGTTTCCTGCGTGCGAGATTCCTGAACTAAATTCAGGACAGGCTCTGAAACAAGTTCAGGATGATATTTCCCCCCAGGTGTTGATTACTAGTTACTGCTTGCTGTTCCCTGTGCGTGGCTCCGGCAAATGCTCCGCGTGTTTAAATTTGAAAAAATTTAATCCTTTTTCATTCATGTAATGGGCATATTTGGCATGACCCCAGGAGAGTTGTGGAATTTCTGGATGGCCAATAAAAATTGGAAGCCGAAATTCTCTATTGAACATAAAATCATCACACGGATAAAGTCCCTTACTATATTCTTGGAATAAATCTTCCCAGCCCCTTTCTTTAAAAAAATTACTGCCAATAGCTTCTATCTCAGAAAGGTAATTTAAAGTTTTTTTATCTTGACTATTTTTATTTGCTGATTTTAGAATAGGCGCAAATTTACTATATTGACTCCAAAGGTACATAGCAAATACAGCACCTCTAGTGAGAATAGTTTCGAGGCTCGAATCATGTGATGGATCTAATTTGTAATAACTCTCTAAGGTTTTTGTTAAGTATTCATTTAAAAAACCATCATTACTCGCAGGAAAGCCAAGGCACACTTCAGATTTTTCTGGTGGATTATAAAACTGTCCTCCCTGTAAATATAAACCCCCATTAAGAGTTGCAGCAAAAGCTTTTTTCTCCTCTATTAAATTCTTATATTCAGTAATCTTTCCGATATATTCCATAGCAATAATTTTTTGCCCAGTTTCATTATCATATAAGTTAAAATTCGAATCTGGAAAATCACCATATTGATTAAATACATGTTCTGGCTCAACACCTGTTGCGATGCTTTTTTCAATACTATTAAAATCATATATCTTTTGAAGAAAAAACTTTTTATTAAGATTATCATGGCTGTCTTCGGAGTGCTTGAATAGTCCTAATACATGGTTAAGGCAATGATTCGGATATTCCCCGTTTGATAAAATGCTCAACAGCTCTCTGTGTAATGCATCCTTATCGTTTTCAAATTCGTAAGGATCGAAATTCCCATGCTTATTTAGAAAATCAGCATAGCGTTTACCGTTGAACGAAGATGGATTTTCTTCCAAATTATCCTTAAAAATGAAGTTGCCCTTGTCATCTTTGGTGGCTGAATCAGCTAAGACGACAAGGTCGTCCTCAGATTTTATGCCATGTTCTTCAAAATCTAAACTGTTCTTTTTCGAACAATATTCTTTCCAAAAATTAAATAACGATTCATTTGAAATCTTCGTCCGTTCATATCCCAAAATCCCTGTTTCTTTCTGAATCTGCTCGGGATATTCAAACTCGTATGACTCAGTTTCCAGAGGAAATTTCAGTCCTTCAAATTCAATTTCAATCGTTTGCTTTCTGCGTTCCTTGGTTAAATATTTTTTGACTGCTTCAACTGCTGGTGCCGAATTTTCAGCAGGGGATTGTTCGGCTTCTGCTTGCGGTTTTTCCACCGGAGATTCTTCCGCTGGTTTTTTCTTCGGGGTATTTGCAGTTTGCGATTGCAAGAAACTATTTTCCATGTTCATATTATTTTTTGCTACTGATTATTTCTTCACACCAGTATATTAATTTATGGGCGTGGGTCTTTTTCTGAATACTAAACCTTCGGAAACGAATTTATCACTTTGCTAGATAATAAAATCCGTCATCGCGAGCATTTCTGTACTCGGAAATGTGTGGCGATCCAGGGCGGAGCAATGTTCTGGATTGCTTCGTCCGCCTGCTGGCGGACTCGCAAAGACAAATTTATCGCTATCGCAGTTAACTAGTTACCCATTACTAGTTACTTTTCCTGATTACCGATTACTAGTTACCAGTTACTGATTACTAGTTACTTTTGGATAAAACTGTGCTATTTTAATATTAGCATGCCTAAGCAAATCCTGCACATCTAGTGCGGTCAGATAGACATCTACTGGTATTTTTGATATGCTTAAACTGCAAATAAAGTATACGCAGTGTCCGCAATTTTTGCAATATTTTTCCTGCTATGCGAAAGCACTTCGTATGGAAAGGAGTTGGCGAAATATTTTTTCATCTTTGGTGGAAATAGCTGGTTCCGCGCAATGAATAAAGACGAAAATTTAACTTTTTAAATTAAAAAGTTTTCCGCTTCGCGGATTATTTGGTGGCAATTTTATTTTTAATTTTTTAATTCACAAAAACAAATGAACAAACAAATCAACACCGTTGTGGCGATTGCGGTAATAAGCATAGTTGCTGGAATTATAGGAGGAGTTATTTATTTTGGTGAGGTGAATAAAAATCAATCAGTGGTTACTTCCAATAAAAATATTAAGCAACTCGCTAACTCAAGCAAGGCTGCTCAAGGGTCAGATACATTTTTATTCGGCAGGGATAGAGGAATTTATGAAATGAATATGGCTACAAAAGAAGCTACTCTTTACAAAAAACCAACAGTCGATCTTGCTAATTTTATTGGTTTGCCAAAAGAAATAAAGAATAAAGATGTTAGTATATCTAATGTTGTAATACTTTTGTCGCAAGACAAAAGTAAAGCTATTGTGGGCTCTGCTACATTTGATGAAACTGCGGAGCCAGGTGGATTTGACGGTTCTTTGCCCACATTAAAGAATGAGGAGTTTGTTTGTGATATTGCAATGAAAAAATGTTCCCCGACAGATTTTCTTGCTTCTGCCTATAAAGCTACTGGGTCTGCCTATGGAAATAATAGAGGAACAAACTGGTCTGGCATAACTGGTGTCTACTGGGCCGGATGGGATTCGATAAAAAATTCCTTGTATGGGTATCTAGCTGGCGACGGAATAGGCATTGGCGCGTCCCCAGTGTATAAATTTGATCTAAATAAACATATACTCTATAAGACAGTTGGATATGGTAATCCGATGATGAATCAAGGCGGTATAGTAGCCGTAGTTCCTACGGGGGCATTTAGTCCTTCTTTTGACAAATTCGTCATGATTGATAAATCTACATTGCTTATTTATAGCTCTGACAATCTCTCTGCACCATTAAAGGAAATTAACCTATCAGCAATGAGTGGGGCTATTCCTCCAACCTTGGTGGTGTGGTCGGAAGATGAAAAAATGCTTGTTTTGGGAAATGAAAAGCAGATTTATACAGTAAATTTGGATAATAAAGAAGTTTCTTTGAAATATACTGACACAACAGTATGGGAAAAATCTGGCAACGCCTACTGGCTAAAAGAAGATTTTTTACTTAGTTCTAATGGAAGATACATCATTTTCATTGAATATGATCCAAAAAATTTGGAGACCTACCCAAGTGGTGAGCAGGGTGCTGGAATAATATTGAAAGCCATTGATCTTCAAGATGGTAATAAGGTTATAGAATTACTGCGCGAAGTTGATGATATAAGCTTGAATCTCTTTTCTAGATGGATGTGAGTTTTTCCACCATAACTTGTATAAAAAAATTAAAATAAAATTGCTCACAATAATCTGTTTTGCCTAAAGGCAAAACAAAAACTTTTAATTTGAAAAATTAAATTTTCTAGTAGAATAAACAAGCTTTGTGCAATTAAGCAGAAGATGAAAAAATACATCACTTAATAAAAAATATCTGGTTCAAAAAATTTACAAAGTAGTGGTAGTTTTACTTTTATTAGCATGCCCAAGCAAATCCTGCACATATAGCGCGTCAAATAGACATCCACTGGTATTTTTGATATGATTAAACTGCAAATAAAGTATACGCAGTGTTCGTAATTATTGCAATATTTTGTCTGCTATGCGAAATCATTTTGTATGGAAAGGAGTTAGACGCAATCGCAAAAAACCTCTCTTTTTAAATGCATTTAATAATTTTGGCGAAATGCAGAATGCGGGTCAGAATAACTCAATATGAAAATAAATAATAATTTATAAATTAACAAAAGTATGAATCAAAAAAGCATCATTGCAATTTTAGGAGTTGTGGTCGTTATTTTAATTGGCACAACCGTATATTTTGTAACAATCAATAAAGAAAGTCAGCCAGTTGCTCCAGCACCGAAAGTTGCGCAACAGCCTGCACCTGCTCCTGCGGTACAACCTACACCAGCAACTGCACAACCAGTAGTAAACGATAAAACCGCATTATGGCAAACCTATTCAAATGCAAAATACGGATTTGAAATGAAAATGCCTAAGGATTGGAAAGTGAAAAATGAGGAAAAAATTAATTCTAGCGAACCAAAGGAAACAATCAATCAAACAGCGATTCGTTTTTCTGTGCAGAATAAGGGTGAGATTTTTGACACTTTAGTTATGATGATTACGCCAACAAAAAATATCGACAAATGTTCAAATACTACCTTGTGTAATTCTGGGGTGGATGAAAAAGAAAAGAATGGATTTACATTCGGATTTGTAAGTGGAGCAGGAGGAGGTCCTGATTTAGAATATTACAACAAATATATGGAAGAAAAAATTAATGACAATGATGCGGTAATTGAATCATTCAAATTTACGAAATAAATCGCCAAAATTATTAAATGCAGAAATACAAATAAGGAATGAGGCTTTTTGCGACAGCGTATAACAAAGAATATCTGGTTTCACTACGCTACACCCAAATTGCTACGCAACTTCAGATGATGCCGATATGCTGGGCGAAATTTGAATTTTGGCTATCAAATTAAATGCAATCGCAAAAGACACGCAAAAACTAAAAACATTAATTACCAGTTACTGATTACTAGTTACTGATTACTATTTCCCAATTATCGATTACTGATTACCGATCACTTTCTCTATCTCCCCAAACACTTCTTGCTGCGTTTTGTTGCCGTCAATTTCAAACAAATTATTGTCCTGGGCAAATTGCGTCAGGATTCTTTGTTTGGCAAGGAGATATTCCAAGCCTTGCTCAGCAGGGCGAGGGCGCTGCATGATTTTTTTGGGGTCAGCACTTAAGAAAAAAGCAAAGTCGGGACGAGGGATGAAAGAAGCAAGACAGGAAAGCAGTGACCAAGGCGCAGGGATGGTTTTGGCAAGATAAAGAATGTTGATGACATTGTCATAAAAATAGCGATCAGAAAGAAGGTAGTCATAATTTTCACTTCTTAATTCTTGCAGTAGTTTTTGAAAACGAATCAAATCAATTGCCAGGGCAACTTTGCGGAGTTGGATTTGCAGCCAATTGGCAGAAGTTACAGATTTGGAACTTTTGCCGGCTCGAGCGTAGTCGAGAGATTTTGCACTCAGATTCTTCGACTCATCATCCTGCTGGCTGATTCGCTCAGAATGACATATTTTTTTATTTGCAATTGAAAAAGCCACCGCGTGAAAATAGAAAACTTTTTTTCCTTCGGTTTCAAACTTTTTCTTGAGCAGTTCTATTTGCGTTGACTTGCCAGACCCATCCAGCCCAGAAATCGAGATAATTTGCATAAAAATTTTGACTTTAAGATAACTTCATTATACCTCAATTTTGGCAAATAAAACAACTGGCAAGGAAATAAATTCGAAACTTATTCCAATGTTTCCATTAGGACATAAAGTTGTTGAAAAATATGCTATAATGGAAAGGTATTAAATTATCTTTTTACTTATAAACAATATGGAAAATATCCAAAATCCAGAAAACCACATTGCTATCTTTAAGGGCAAAGCAGTTAGAAAAGTCATCTTTCAAAATGAATGGTGGTTTTCCGTGGTGGATATTATTCAAGCACTCACTGATAGTGATCGCCCTAGTGTTTATTGGACAGCTATGAAAACAAGAGTTAAAGATGAGGGCAATTTTCAACTATCTACAATTTGTAGACAGTTGAAACTAGAAGCGCCAGATGGCAAAATGCGCGAAACTGATTGTGCGAATACGGAGGGCATATTACGAATTATCCAATCAGTCCCATCACCCAAGGCAGAGCCATTGAAGCGTTGGTTGGCCAAGGTTGGCTATGTGAAATTGCCTATTCTCAAATACCTTGTTACAATGTAGTCATGACTACATCAACTATCAAAAAACAAATAGTGCCCATTTTAAAACGCCAAGGGGTTCTCAAGGCTGCTATTTTTGGTTCGTTCGCAAGAGGTGAAGAAACAAAAAAGAGTGATGTGGATATCTTAGTTAAGCTCAGCAAGAGCAAGAGCCTTTTTGACCTTGTTGAGCTTAAGCTTGAATTGGAAGATAATCTTGGCAGAAAAGTGGATGTGCTTTCTTATGATGGCATCAATCATCGCCTCAAGGACATTATTTTAAAAGAGCAAAAAGTAATTTATGAAAAAACCAAAAAATCCTAAAATTTTTCTTGGGCATAAGTTGAAAAAGCAAATTTTGAAAATAATTGAAAAAGTTTAATACACCAGCACCGCCACGGGCTTCCATCTTGGCGAAGATTTTGAAATTTATTTTTTATTTTATTCTAGAAATATGAGAAAACCCTTTAAGAAATCATTAAACGAAATCCCTATCGAAGAAGCTCACGGAGGCACTGGCAGTCGTCAGCTTCTTTTGTCAAAAATTGATCCAATTTCGAAATATCTCGAAGCGATGACTAAAGGTTATTTGAAAGCTGGTAGGAAATTTGATTGGCATTTACACGATGAAATAGACGAATTTTTTCTAGTAATAAAAGGGCATGGTTTGGTTGAATTTAAAAATGAAAATTCACTAGAATACAGTGAGGGTGATTTGATTTACATTCCAGCTAACATTGAACATCAAATTATTGCGTCTAAGGATGGCGATAACGAATTCTTTTTTATTCGGTTGCAAGGAAAATAATGTCCAATCCATATAGCGCATAACACATTACGCGAAATTAATTTTTTGACTTTGATATTATGGAAAAAATAAATGACTGGCTTATTGATTTCACAACTGCCTGGAAAAAGCATGAAATTGATAAGGTTTTGACTTTGTTTGCGCAAGATGTCGAATATTGGGAAACACCATTTGATAAATTGGCTAGTTTTTCCCAGTTGAAGTCAGAATGGGAGGGTATTAAAAACCAAAAAAATATTGAGATATTGTGGGAAGTTTTCTCTATGGATGAAAATAAATATACCGTTAAGTGGAGCTTGGGGTATGTTGATAGAAACAATGTTGCTAAATCATTTAAGGGCATTTATCTTATAAAACTAAATTCGGATAACAAATGCACTTATTTTTTTCATTGCGGAGAATCAACAAACTAACCCTATGTCGGTTCAGGTTTTCTAACCCGCCCGCCCGCCTTTGGAAGAAATCGAAAAAGGTTCTGAGGATTCAAAAACAACATGGTTCAAGTTGGAGACATTGAATCAACAATAAAGTAATTTTTTTGTATTTGCTGAAAAGCTAAAAGCCTAATACCTAAAGCCTGATTTTAATACATCAGCACCGCCACGGGTTGCATTTTGGCGACAACTTTGACCATTTGGTTTTCTTCCATCCCGGAAATTACCTCTTCGATATCTTTGTAGTAGGCGCTGTCTTGCAGGATGACGCCGGCAGATTTGGCGTTGTAAAGTTTGACCGAGCTGGCGTTCATTTTTTCAAAGAGCTCCGTTTTGTCCTTGGCAGTTTGCTCGGCAACTTTGGCGCGGCGACCAGTGCCATGGGGAGCAGAGAAAAAAGACGATTCATTTTGGTCAGTGCCAACAGCAATATAGGCAGGAGTACTCATTGAAGAGGGGATAAAAACGGGCTCACCGGTCTGCGAAAAGAGGGGGTGCTCAAACATGCGCTCAGGGCCATTGGCGCGAACTGAGCCATTTCTATGCACCCAGACATTGCTGCCATAGTGATTTTCCTGCTCGATGGAGATGTGAGTGGTGTCATAAAGCAAATCAAGGGGAATCTGGCGGCCAAAGGTTTTTTCCAGAGCTTGATCAAGATGATGGGTCAGAATGGTGCGATTGGCAAAACC
>JBAXHR010000014.1:0-12131 GCA_037138835.1 Candidatus Moraniibacteriota bacterium
ATTCACAATTGACAAAACGCATGGCAATCATAGTTGGTTTTGTGGTTTTATGCTTAATTTTAGGTGGCCTGCTTTATCTTTTGCTCTCATCAAAACCAACTTGTTTTGATGGAAAGCAAAATCAAAGTGAAAAAAGTGTTGATTGTGGTGGAGTTTGTGGCCCTTGCCAGGCCAATTTTACAAGTGAAGATTTGATAATAAAAGAAAAAACCTTCGTTTCAGGCGGAAATAATACTTATGATGCCATAATAAAAATAGCCAATCCGAATACCCTAGTAGGTGCTTCTTCTTTTCATTATATTGTCGAATTGCAAGATAATGCAGGGGTAGTGCTGGCGACCAGGGAAGGGGATGACTTCATTCTTCCAGCTGATGGCAAATATGTGGCTCAATTGGGATTGATTACAACCGATAACATTGCTCCAACGCAACTTCATTTTTCAATTAAGCAAATTAAATGGAGTCAACTAGCCAAGGGTATCGAGAAGCCACAACTTAATGTTTATAATAAAAAATTTGCCCCAGATGCTAGTGGTTTGGGTAGTCGCGCGGAAGGCGTAATCCGCAATGAGAGTGGCAGTGACTTCAAAGAGATTAGTGTAGTTGTGATTTTGCGGGATGAAAAGGGAAATGTACTTGGAGTTAATACCACACAAAAGGATGGCCTGCGCGCCAGGGCTGAAGGTGACTTTACTTTAACTTGGCCTTATGCTTTTTCTGCAGCAGTTCAAAATATGGAAGTTGAAGCGCAGACAAATGTGTTTGAAAAATAAGACATCTAAACATCTAAGCATTTAAACATTTAAACATCTATGATTTTATGTTTACATGTTTATATGATCCCCCTGTGTTTCACAAATTTTCCAAAATTGATTGGGTGCTTATTTTGTCGGCGCTTCTCTTGTCAGTCATCAGCTTGGCGGTGCTGTATAGTATCTCAATGTCAACGGCCAGTGAAGGTGGGCTGAGTATTTTTTGGCGACAAGCTATCTTCATTGCTATTGGTTTAATAGCGATGCTTGTTTGCGCTAAAATTAATTATCAAACCCTCAAAGCACGCAGCACAATTTTGTATTTTTTGACCCTGCTGGTTTTATTAGGAGTGTTGATTTTTGGTCGAAGCATTCGAGGCACGGCTGGTTGGATTGGGATGGGCTTTTTCCATATCCAACCCGTGGAAATTGCCAAACTTTCCTTGATTGTTTTTTTGGCCAGTTTTATTTCGCAAAAAAAAATGGAGCTAGAAGAAACGGGGCGACTTGTTGCCTCCTCAATTTTAGCTGGTTTGATGATTTTGTTGGTAATTAAACAGCCAGATTTTGGCAGTGCGATGGTGCTGATTGGCATTTGGTTTGGCATAACGCTAGTCTCGGGAATCAGTCGCAAGAAAATTATAATTATCTTTTTGCTTAGTTTAGCAGTAGCTTTTATTGGGTGGTTTAAATTGCAACCTTATCAAAAAGATCGTATTTTGAATTTGGTAAATGCTGAAAAAATAGATCCACGCGGAGCGGGGTATAATGTAAATCAAGCCATGATTGCGGTTGGAAGCGGGGGGCTTATTGGCAAAGGCATTGGCCATGGCAGTCAATCACAACTGAATTTTTTGCCTGAAAAACATACTGATTTTATTTTTGCTTCCATTGCTGAGGAGTTGGGGTTGTTTGGTTCTTTGCTGGTGCTGGGGCTTTATGGTTTGATGTTCTATCGGATGCGCACCATCGCACTATTGGCTCCGGATAATTTCAGTTATCTGGTAGTTGTTGGAATTATGCTGATGTTTTTTGTGCAAATCTTGGAAAACATTGGGATGAATATTGGCCTGATGCCGGTGACAGGGATTCCTTTGCCCTTGCTAAGCTACGGTGGTAGCTCCTTGATTGTAACCTTGATGAGCCTTGGAATTCTCAGCAACATTTACAGCCATCAAGAGAGTGTGGTTAGCAGGGAAGAATACTAGAGACAATATTTGTAGGATTTATTGACTTTTCCCCTGATTATTGCTATACTTCAATAAGTTAATAAATAGGTAAGTAAAAAACATTCAGATGCGGTTTTTAGTTAAAAAGGCACGCAACAACGCCATTT
This sequence comes from Candidatus Moraniibacteriota bacterium, assembly GCA_037138835.1. Taxonomy (GTDB): domain Bacteria; phylum Patescibacteriota; class Minisyncoccia; order Moranbacterales; family GWC2-37-73; genus CAIPMZ01. Next base: position 2,089 of record JBAXHR010000014.1, read on the forward strand.
TTTGTTGCCAACGCCCAAATTTATGCTTTATGCTGTATGCTTTATGTTTCACAACAAAATGAGCAAAACAATCACTTTAAAAGCGGATGTGCGAGATATTGTTGGCAAAAAAGTTGCCAAGTTCAGGAAGGAAAACAAAATTCCAGCCGTGATGTATGGCAACAAAATTGCTTGCCAAAATCTCTGGCTTAATGACCTTGATTTTGCGCGTGCCTATGCCAAAGCAGGAGAAAGCGCCTTGGTTGAGTTGGAAGTTGGCAAAGAAAAACACAGCGTGCTGATTCACGAATTGCAGCACGATCATCGCAGTGGCAAAGTTTCTCACATTGATTTTTTCCAAGTGAATATGAAAGAAGAAGTGGAAACTGAAATTCCTTTGGAATTTGTGGGTGAATCTGAGGCCGTGAAAGCTCACGGTGGCGTGTTGATCAAGAATATGGATGCTGTTTCCGTCAAATGTTTGCCAGCCAATTTGCCTGAAAAATTTGTGATTGATTTGGCAAAACTAGCAACTTTCGAAGACCGGATTACCGTGGCCGATTTAAAAACAGCTGACCTTGTGGAAATCTTGCTCGAAGACAACACCGTGATTGCCTTGGTTGCCGCCCCTCGCACCGAAGCCGAAATGGACGGACTAAACAACAAGGTAGAAGAAGATGTTACCAAAGTTGCAGGTGTCGTCAAGGAAGTAAAACCAGCTGAAGAGAAGAAAAAATAACTTTTTGAATAAAAAGTTTTCAACAAAGAGCGGGATTTATTTCCCGTTTTTTTGTTTTTGTGTGTAGACTTTCTCCTTCTTTTGGGTTAAAATAAAAATATGCACAAGAAAAAAAAACTATTTTTAACCCTGGCCTTGGTTTTAGTGGTCCCTGTTTTTGTTATGAGCCAAATTTCTTTTTGGAGCACCCCTGCTCAAGCTGGGGATATTTATGATGCTAGGATAGCAGCCGAAAAAGCTGCCGCTCAAGCAATTCTTGATGCCGCCAAAAAGGTAGCTGATGAAAAACTTGCCGCTGAACAAAAAGCTGCAGAAGAAGAGCGACAAGCAGAAATTGATAAGGCTAAGGACGCCAAGGATGATCTTGAGAGCAAGTTAAAAAAAGAGAAAGCGGCATTATCAAAACTCGAAAAACAACAAACGCAAATTGGTCAATCAGTTAGCACCACGCAAAAAACCATCAACACGACCAAATCTGTCATTGTGGAAACTGACAAAACTTTGACCAAAAAAGAGCAAGAGATTATCAACCTGAGTAACCAAATTGTCCTGCAACAAGAGCTTCTCAAAAATCTGATTCAACAGTCCTATTATCTTCAGAGCCAACCAATTCTAAATGTGGTTTTGAATGAGGGTGATTTTTCGCAGTTTTTCAGTGGCGCTCAGCATTTGACATCGTTGGATGAAAAAATTCTGGGGCTAGTGGCCGAAATAAATTCTCAAAAAGACCAACTGGCAGGCGACAAAGCTGAACTGTCCAAGAAAAAAGAACAACATCTTGACATTTTGGCGCAAAAGACCGTGGAGAAAAAAGAACTCGTGGCTGACCAGCTTGAAGTGCAAGGAGATATTGAGGACAAAAATGCTATCATTTCAAAATTAAAAAAACAACTAGTTGAATTGCAGGGAGATTTGAGCACTTTGACTGGAAAGTCATATAACGCCAAGGATATTCGTGGGGCAGTGGAAGATGCTAGCAGGGAAACTGGCGTGCCAGAGGGTGTGCTGTATGGCTTTTTGAAAATGGAAACCAATCTCGGAGCCAACACGGGGCAATGCACCTACAGCGAAGTTGAAAAAGTTTCCGTGGCTAACTATAAGAAATATGGTTCAAAGTACAAGGCCTCAATTGCCTTGCTTTACAAGCGTCAAGATCTCTTTTATTCGTTGGTTGGCGATCTTGGATATGGCAAAGATAAGAAAGTTTCCTGTACACCTTCTGTGAAAAATTATATTGGTCAAGGCGGGGCGATGGGAGTTCCGCAGTTTATGTCGGATGTTTGGAATAGTTATTCTGCTCAAATTACTTCGGCCACTGGCCACAAAACGCCCGATCCTTGGAATTTGACTGATGGCGTGATGGGTATGGCCATCAAACTCAAAAAAGCTGGGGCAACTTCCAGCAGTGAATCAGCCATCAAAAAAGCTTCCACCAGCTATCTCGGAACTTTCAATGCAAATTATTATAATGGCATTGTCTATTGGTCCAAGAATTACAAGTTATTGTTTGAATAAAAATTATGCCAGAAAAATTTTACCTCACCACAACCCTGCCTTATGTAAACGCTCAGCCACATGCGGGTTTTGCGATGGAAATTATTGAAGCAGACGCACTGGCGCGTTTCAATCGCCAGCTTGGCAGGGAGGTTTTTTTCAACACGGGCACGGATGAACATGGTCTCAAACTTTATCGCAAAGCGCAAGAGCTTGGCATGGAAGTGCAAGACTATGTTGACCAGCAAGCCGAAAATTTCAAGCAGTTGAAAACAGTTTTAAATCTCAGTTGGGATAATTTTATCCGCACTACGGACAAACAGCATATCAGTGCGGCGCAAGAATTTTGGCGTCGTTGCCAGGCTTCAGGCGACATTTACAAAAAAATCTACAAAGTGAAATATTGCGTGGGATGCGAGCTGGAAAAAACTGATTCCGAATTGGTCGAAGGAAAATGTCCACTGCATCCCAACGGCGAGTTGGAAATCATTGAAGAAGAAAATCATTTTTTCCGTTTTTCCAAATATCAACAACTACTGCTAGCTTTGTATGAAAAGAATCCTGAGTTTGTGTTGCCCAAAAATCGTTTCAAGGAAATCAAGAATTTTGTGGCTGGCGGTTTGGAAGATTTTTCCATTTCGCGTTTGAAAACAAAAATGCCATGGGGGATTGAGGTTCCAGGCAACGCCGATCATGTGATGTATGTTTGGTTTGATGCCCTTGTGAACTACATTAGCGCAATTGGTTGGCCAACTGAAATGGAAAAATTCAGTGCGCTTTGGCCAGTGACCCAATTGGCTGGCAAAGACAATCTTCGTCAGCAAGCAGCGATGTGGCAAGCGATGTTGATGTCGGCAAACCTTGCGCCCTCCAAGCGGATTTTCATCAACGGCTTTATCACTGTGGATGGTCAAAAAATGAGCAAAAGTGTGGGCAATGTAATTTCTCCTGCAGAAATGGTGGAAAAATTTGGCATCGATGGCGCGCGCTATTTGCTCCTTAGTGGTGGAAATTTTGGGGAAGATATGGATCTCACCTGGGAGCGAATGACTGAAAAATATAACGCTGATTTGGCCAATGGGCTTGGAAACTTAACCTCGCGAGTTATTAAACTCGCTCAAAATCCAAATGTCAAAATCCAAATGTCAAATAAAAATAAAAATCCAAATGAGGAGTTTTCCAAACTAGTAAATTCACTCGAGCTCAGTAAAGCGTTGGATTACATTTGGAATATTATCAGTGAAGATAATAAATTTATCGAAGACCATAAGCCTTGGGAACTAGCCAAGACAGATACTGTCAAGTTTGAGGAGGTCATACAAAAACTCTTGAAAGATTTAGGTTTAATTTCCGAATTACTTCTGCCATTTTTGCCAGAAACTTCCGCCAAAATCAAAACCGCTCTTGAAACCAAACAAGTCGAGCCACTTTTTCAACGCATAAAATAACAAGCTTATTAGGCGTTAGCTGCTTAGCTTTTTAGCTTCCTGATTTTTTTGAATTTTGTATTTCCTAAAAAGCTAATGCCTAAAAAGCTAAAAGCTATGTTCATAGACACGCACGCCCATGTGAATTTCAACGCCTTCAAGGATGACGGAGAAGCAGTGCTCCGGCGTTGTCTTGAAGCTGGCATGAGCGTGGTCAATGTTGGTTCTCAATATTCCACCAGCAAAAGGGCAGTGCAGTATGCTCACAAATTCGAAAACCATTTTAACCCCCTTCCCCCCCTTTCTCCCCTTGGGATTTACGCGGCCATCGGCATCCACCCCGTGCATCTGAAAAAGGGAAGTTTCACGCACCAAGATCCCTGGGAAATTGGTGAAGAACCTGCCTCATCGGCAGGCAGAGAAATTCCCACAATAGGTGAAATTTTTGACTATGCCAAATATCTCGAATTAGCCCGCGACGAAAAAGTGGTGGCCATCGGCGAAGTCGGTTTGGATTATCATCATTTCGAAGATGGGGATGACATTGAATTTCTGAAAAATTTGCAAAAAGAAACTTTGCTAAAATTTATTCAATTGGCCAACGAAGTGCAAAAACCCGTGATGATCCACTGTTGGGACGGATACGATGATTTATTAGAAATTCTAACTAATTTTCCAGTGGCCAAGAAGGGCATCATCCATAGTTTCATTGGTTCACACAAAACTGCCAAAAAATTTCTCGCCCTCGGATATAAATTAGGGCTAAATGGAATTATTACTTATGGTGAAAGTTATGATCGCTTGCTCAAAGAAATTGATTTGAAAGACATTGTGCTGGAAACGGATTGTCCATATCTAACTCCGCGTCCCTTGGAACGCGGCCTGCGCAACGAGCCACTTTTCGTCAAACAGGTTGCCCAGAAAATCGCCGAAGTCAAAAACCTTTCACTCGAGGAAGTCGCCAGTCGAACATTTCAAAACGCCAAAGAAGTTTTGGGTTTGTAAAATTTTTTGCCACGCAGTTATAGATAGTAATGTTCGAAGCTTTATTTTGAATGGAAAAAAGCTTCGCAATGTGAAGCGCTGGGTGAGTGCGGGAAAAATATATGCGTTGCATATATTTTTTTGATTGAAAGAAAATGGAAAAGGGAGTAAGGGCTGAATAGTGGAAAAGGAAACCTTTCGAAAATTTGAAAATTGAAAAATAATTAGAGAAGCTCAGGAGGGAGAAATAGGGTCAAATTCAAAAAGCAAAAATCCTGCTTCTCTTGAGGCAGGATTTTTTTTGAGGGGAAGTAGTTTTACAAATTTTTATTTAGCAGGTCTTTTGATGATCAAATCTTGCTCTGGTTGGTCAACTTTTAAGTTGTTAATAACTTTTTGGGCAACATCATCAGCCAGCATATATTCTTTGATGTCATCTGGATATTTTTCTTGATAAATTTCAGTTTGCATGCCACCAGGATAAACTGCATATATTTTTATATCCGTGGACACTTCTTTTCTAATTGATTCAGTTAATCCCTTAATGGCAAATTTGGATGAAGAATAAGCACTGATTTCTGGTTTTCCATCCAAGCCAGCAGTTGAATTGATGTTGATTATCAAACCCTGTTGCTGTTTTTTTATTTGCCTGAGCGCTATTTGACATCCATAAACATAACCAAAAAAATTAATTTCAAATAGTCGTTTAATTTTTTCAATATTAATGTCCTCTAATGGACTAGGCGCTATTTGAATACCAGCGTTGTTAATCCAAATGTCAATTTTGCCGTATTTATTAATCGCATAGTTGGCTAAAACTTCCAAGTCTGCTGGTTTTGTCACATCTGCTGAGAGAAAATCAACGGATATTTCTTGCCCTGTTTTTTTTAAATCCTCAATATTGTCACTAGAGATAATCACTTGGCAGTTTTCTTTTTTGAAAAAAGTTGCCAGCGACTTTCCAAAGCCCTTGCTCCCACCCGTGATAACAATTACCTTACTTTTTAAGTCCATATATAATTTTCTTTAGTTTATTAAAATGTTGATTTAAAAAAGCCTAGCCCGATATCTCAATAAGAAAAATTCTAAATTTTAAATTCTAAAATCCAGAAGCTATTATTGCAACGCCACCGAACTCAAGCCTTCCTTGTTGGTCACAAACGCAGTTTTGGTTTTTTCATCGACTGTGAAAGTCGTGGCAGTCTTGAAAATATCATTGGAAAATTGTGCGAGAATAGCGCCACTGGTTTTGTCATATTGCACCAAGCGGGAATTTTGATTGTCGAGAGCGTAGAGAAATTGCGAGTCGAGACTGGCAAAAATTTTGTCAAAACGCACTGGCGTGTTGGCACTTTCCAAGGTCAGTGGCACTTTTTTGCCTTTGAAAAATTTGAGCACTTGGTTGTCTTGCATCAGATAAACATTTTCATCAATGCTCATTTGACTGGCTCCTTGCAACGAAGCAGTTTCTTTGAGCCAACTTATTTTCTCGCCAAAGCCACCCTCAGCTCTTGGATAGCGATTGATTTGATTGGTGGCTGGATTGAGCACATAAAGATAAGTCAAATAAGTGCCAATCAAGCTCTGAGCTGAAATTCCGCTTGCATCAATTTTATTTTCAGCAAATTTGGAAGTGTTTAGCATAAAAGAAAAAACTTTGTTTTGGTCAGTCAAAATCAGCACCATTGCCAGGTCTGACATATAGGCGCAATTGATCAATTTGCCAGCGCCTTCTGGGAGGGGATATTCATTTGGTTGACCATTGGCTTTCAAAGTGAAAAGACTTTTGGGTGTTGCGACCAGCACGCCATTGGCAGTGAGTAAAGTGGCGACCAAATTCGGATTGGCAAGCAAATTTTTGGTTTGGCTTGCAGTAGTGAGATTTTTTTCAGTGAGGGCAGTTTGAGTTTGCAAACTTTCAATTTTCGGCAGCGTTGAAATGGTGGCTGGCTTTGGGCGGTCAAGCCAGTTGGCAATAAAAATTGGCACCACAAAAATTGCCAGCAGTGCCAACAACGCTCCAATTTTTTGTTTGGTGGAAAATTTAGTGTAAAGTTGTTTTAGTTTGGAAAAATGGGGGACAAGGGTTGAGGTTGGAAATTTATCTTTATCTACGGATATTTTTTTTCCAAGCATCGTTAGTCCACTTAGCAAGATGTGGTTGATTTTTTGGAGCAATGCGAGGCCGTCTTTTGCTAGTGTTGACCATTGAATCTTTGCCGCAAAAGTGGAGGACTCAAATTCTTTTTCCGCGGGCATATCCACTGCTTCAGTTTTGGCAAGAAGCTGCTCAATGGTCAACTCTTCAGGGGAATCGTCAATGAGAGATTGGGTTGGCGGCAAATTGACTGGCGCTTGAGTCGGTTCGTTTTGAACAATTGGGGATCGCACATCGTCTATGGGGCGAGTTTTTTCAAGCGCGATGAAGTTGGTTTTTTCTTGAGCGACTTCCAGCGCTTCTTGTTCAACCATCAACAATGCTTGCTCAGCTTCTTGCTGGGCGGCGAGTTGGCGCTCTTTTTCAGCTTCCAACTTGGCATTTTTTTCGCGTTCTTGTTTGGCTATTTGGGCTTTGATTTTGGCTTGAGTAATTTTTTTGGCCAATTGTTTTTTCCAGCGCTTGAGATTTTTTTGCCAGTTGCTTTTGGAAAAATGCCAAAGATCAGCAATTTTTTCCAAAGTTTCTTCCCAATAATGTTGGGCTTGGCTTATTTCGGCTGGCGGCGCTTCACCCTGCACATAAATATGGCCAGTTTTCTGGTCGGTATAGTCAGTTTGGTTTTCAACTATTTTGGTCGCGGGGAGATCTTCTTCGATAAGCGGTTTTTCTTTGGCAAAAGCTGTTTGGCTAAAAACATTGACAACCTCTTCAATCGGCATTTCAGTTTCCACAATTTTTGCCACGGGCGTATTTTTTGCTGCTTCTTCCAAGTCAACCACAATTGTGGACATCATTTCGAGTTCATTGGAAAGGGCAGTTTTCAAAAATTGCACAAACTGAGGTTTGTCGAGACGAATCAGATTTTTTTTCAAATCATTGAGTGTCAAAATGTGAAAAATATCATTGCTGGTGATGATCAATTTATCATTCTTTTCAAGTCTGCCACTGGAAACATTGATGAAAGTTTTGAGTGGATGTGGCTCGCTTTCCTCAGAGGAAAGTCCTTCACTAATTTCGGTCAGAACTCCTTTGCGATTCAGAAAAATTTTGGCCTCACCCGTGATGGTGAAGTGGACGGCGTTTTTTTCCAGCACGCAAATGGAAGCGTGCAATTTTCCAATCCAATCCACATGGCCATGCTTGGCAACTTCGGACAATGCCAAATTGACTTTATGCAAAGCGCTATCGAAACTCTCTGCCACCGAGCGGCGAGGATTGGTGTAATATTCTTTTTTCAAAACGGAAGTCAGAAAATTGACCACATAGGATGATTGCTCACTGTATTCTTTGATTTCAAAAAAGCCAACCAAATTGCCAAGCGGTTTTTGATAAATATTTTCTGGAGCATATTCAAAAAGCTCAATGTACGGCTTGAGGGTGGGATTGTTGATCACCAAAATAGGGGAAATGCTTTTTCGCAGTTCCTTGAGGGAGTCTAATTTTTTTTCTGTGTTCTTAGGTGGCATTTGTTTTTAATTATAGCACAGATAGCCAGAAAATTCATTGCCAGTATTCTCTTATCATAGCTCAAATTTACTTTTGGTGCAATTTCTGTGTTTTTATTTTTTTGCATATCGGAGCCCTTAGGGACCAAGTCCCCACTTGGGGGCTTAGTCCCTAAGTGGGGACTTAATCGTGCAAATTAAACTGTTATTTAAATTTGTCATTTGACAAATTGCAGGGGGGGGGGTAGAATAAAAACAAATAAAAGTAATAATTTAATTTAATTTAATTTAATTCTTTAAAATCAAAAAAAATATGAAAGAAGCTATGGGAATGCCAAGTTCTGAAAAACCACTCAGCGGTAACGAAGTGCTAGAAAGATATAAGGAATCGCCAGATTTCAAACTAAAGTTGGTAGCTGTTATTGCGCAAGGTTTTAAAGAAGATGAGATATCGCCAAAAGAAGATGAGTCATCGGATGCCTATTATAAAAGAATAGGGAGGTTTGCTGATAAAATAGATTCAGATATGGAAAATATGCAAAAAAATAGTGACGAATGGAAAGTTGCTAAGACTAATCTTTGTGCGCTACTTAATCTTACGGCCGTGACGCCTAATCTTTATAATCCTAATCTTCCAGCGTTTGATCCTGGTTGGACTCCATACAATACAAAATAATAAGAAGAGTTAAATCCTTTACTCACCCCCCTCGGTTAAACCCCTGGGGGATTTTTGTTATGCTGGGAATATGCGAAAAACAACTTTTGCCAATGGACAGTATTATCACATTTACAATCGTGGCGTCGACAAACGCGAGGTCTTTTTGGATGAGGTAGATTATGAAAGATTTTTGCTTTGCCTGCGTGAATTCAACCGTCAAGAAGCAGTTGGCAGTTTGTATGAACAAAGTTTCAAAAAAGTGGAGCACTTAGGGACTTAGTCCCTAAGAATTTTTGGTTGCTATTTGCTGTCAGAGCTGTATAATAGAAGTAATAAATCTAAATTTTAAAAGAATTTTCTTGAGCAAGGCTTGAGAAAAATTCTCGCTGAAGGTTATGTCTGAAATTCTTGAAGCACTTTTTGGTTCAAAGGCAAGATTGCGCGTGATGCGATTTTTTTTGCTCAATCTTGAAAATGAATGCGAAGCGGATGAAATTGCCAGGAAAAATATGTTGACTTTGCCAGCGGTGCGCAAAGAGATCAACGCTCTCAAAAAGATTGGCTTTATCAAGGAAAAAAACAAAAAAGGCAAAAAAGTTTACAATCTTGATCAGCAATTTCATTTTTATCCAGAACTCAAAAGTCTTTTTTCCAAGGCCACAGCTTCGCCAGAGAGCAAAAGTCTGGCGCGCATCAAAACCATTGGCGAGGTGAAATTAGCCTTAGTTAGCGGGGTTTTCCTGGACTATGCCAAAAGCAAAGTAGATATGGTGCTGGTGGTCAACAATGTTAATCGTTCCAAATTGAAAAATGTGATGAACACACTGGAAGCTGAAATTGGCAAAGAGGTGAGTTTTGCGTTGATGAATAGTGAAGAATTCAAATATCGTCTGGATATGCTTGACCGCTTTTTGCTGGATTTTCTTGAAGGCCCGCATACTGAAATTGTCGACAAAATCCCTGGACTCAAGCGCTTTATTGCAGGGAGGTTGAAGAAATACTAAATCCAGGGCTAACTTTTCTTTTTAGGAAAGAAAAGTTACAAAAGAAAATCGCGCCAGACTCGCGCTGTCAAAATTCTAGCGCTTCTTCGCTAAAATTTACACTCCGCTTTTTCTGCTGAAAAAGCTGCGTTTCAAAATTTTTTAACGCTCAT
>JBAXHR010000015.1:0-11619 GCA_037138835.1 Candidatus Moraniibacteriota bacterium
ATATTCGCGATTATTAGCATTTTATACAAACTCAATTATTGCCATTTTCGCTCCGTCACTCTTTCGCTGAGCAATTTTCAAGATTCTAGTGTAACCACTAGTGCGAGTTGAAAATTTTTCTGCAAATTCGCCTGAGATTTTGCGAGCAGCCATCAAAGGAAGCTCAGTTCTCAAATCTCGCATCACCGCAACTCGTTTGGTTTCGTCTGCTGAGATTTTTTTGGCTTTTGTGATTAATTTGTCAATCATTGGCTTGATTTCCTTGGCTTTCGCTTCGGTGGTGGTGATTTTTTCTCGCATAATAAAACTGCCCAACAGTGTTTTCAGAAGCGCTGTGCGAACTTTTTTCACTCGACTAAATTTTCTACCTTTAACTAAATGTTTCATATGCTTTTTACTGTTTTAGGGTGATTCCCAATTCACCAATTGACTTTTTAATTTCTTTAATGCCCTTGTCGCCCATACCTTCCAATTCCTTTAAGCTTTCTTCGGTGTGCTTGGCAATATCTTTCACTTTGGTAATTTTGTTAAGCTCCAAGACATTTAAGGTTCGTGTGGAAAGATTTTTCAATTCCACCACTTTAACTTTCAAAGGATCGAATTCTTCCTCCTTGGCAGTTGCTTTTTCAGCTACCACTTCTTCCAGCACCTGCGCCTCAATGATTTCAGCTTCAGGGGCAACAACTTCAATTCCACCCAACACAGAAAATTGTTCCACCAGGAGCACTACTGCTTTTGAAAAAGCTTCCTGTGGGGTAATGCTTCCATCAGTCACAATTTCTAGCGTGATTTTATTGTAGTCCGTGCGTTTTCCTACCCGCATATTTTCAACTTCATAGTTCACGCGACGAATTGGAGTGTAAACTGCGTCGATGGCAATAACTTCGATTTCCTTTTCGCCTCTTTCTTGCTGATCAATTGGCACATAACCCAAGCCATTGGAAACTTCCAATTCCATTTCCAATTCAACTTTTTTGTCAGTAATTGTGGCAATAATTTGTTCTGGATTTACCACTTCCACTTCAGAAGTTCCCTTGATTGAGGCAGCTGTCACTTTCCCTTCGCCTTTGAATTTCAAGCTTACCTTCACAGCTTCATCAGTGTGCAAACGAAATCTGATTTTTTTCAGATTTAAAATAATTTGCACCGCGTCCTCCATCACGCCATTGGGCGTTGAAAATTCATGAGAAACACCTTTAATTTTGACAGAAGTTATCGCAGCACCCTTGAGCGATGAAAGCAAAACGCGCCGGAGCGCATTTCCAAGCGTCATTCCATATCCTGGGTAACATCCCAAGATTTCGAATTTCCCGCTTTGGTCATCAATCGGGGTGTATTTTGGCTTCTGAGGAAGTGACACTGTCTGCATATCCTCTTTGAAACGAAAAGCTCATAGAAAAAATTCCACAAACCAATCGTTTTAAATTAATGAAGTTAAGAAAAACAAAAAATATTTTAACGAGAATAAGCTTCCACTACCATTTGTGGGTCAACTTGAATACCCACATCTTCCCTGGTTGGCAAGGCAATCACCGTGCCTTCCAAAGCATTCTGATCAAACTGAATCCAACGAGGAAAATCTTTCTTGTTTTTGAGTAACTGAATTTGATTAAGGAAATAAGCATTGCCTTTTTTGGATAACTTAACCGCAACTACATCTCCAATTTTAACTTCACAAGAAGGAATATTCACGGATTTGCCATTGAGCAAAAATGCTCCGTGAGTCACCAACTGGCGTGCTTGAATTGGGGAAAGAGCAAAACCCATCCTGCGAACCACATTATCCAAGCGCAATTCCAAGCGAGCCATTAACAGGTCACCAGTCACGCCTGGTTTGTTTTCAATTTCTTCATAATGCTTGCGAAATTGTCTTTCCAAAATTCCATAAATTCGCTTGATGCGTTGTTTCATCGCAAGTTGCTTGCCAAATTCACTCAGGCCACGGGAAATTCTTTTCCCATGTACCCCTGGAGCATAAGGACGCTTGACCATTGCACATTTACCTGTGTTGCAACGATCACCTTTGAGAAAAAGTTTCTCATTGGCTCTGCGACATCTTTTACATTTTGATCCTAATAAATCTCTAGCCATATCTTATCTCAATTTCTAATTTCTAATTTCTAATTTCTAAACAATTTCTTAATTTCAAAATTTTAAAATTGAAACCTTGAAAATTGATTGAAAATTGAAAATTGAAAATTGAAACTTTTATACTCTCTTTAAATTATAAAAATTAAACCGATTACAAAACAACACTTATTGACATCAACTATGGACTATATTCTCCTTGGTTTCTTTGGTCGGCAGCCATTGTGAGGAATTGGGGTCATATCTTTAATGGAAATCAAATTAAAACCTTTGTTGGCCAGGGTTCTGATCGATGATTCTCGTCCACTGCCAACACCTTTCACAAAAACTTCCAAATCTTGCACTCCATATTTTTTCACTTTTTCAGTCACATCATGCACCACCTGAGTCGCAGCATAAGGAGTCGCTTTTTTAGCGCCCTTGAAACCCAATAAGCCAGAGCTTGCCCAAGCCAACATTGAACCATTTGCATCCGCAATCATCACCATTGTGTTGTTGTAAGTGCATTTGATGTGAGCTTGCCCTTTCAGAATTTGACGCTTGAGTTTCTTCTTTTTTTTCTTTGCATCAGCTTCTTCGGCTGCTGCTGGCACAACTTTCTTCTCACCACCTTCAACCCCAGCAGCTTCTGCCGCTACTGCTTCAAAAATATCTTCAGTTTTTTTAATATCCTCAACCATAATTATATCACTAATTTACACTAATTAAGTTCCGAATTTTCTCGAATGCATTCATTGGCGACCATTCGTTTTAAATTCGTGTTCATTTGTAATTATCAGTTTTTTAAAAAAATTCATTCGCAATTATTTGAAAATAATTCGCGAAGATTTGCAACTAACTAGGTCTTTGATTCTGTTCTTCTTCCACTACCCATTGTTCGACGAACATTGCCTCGAACTGTGCGACTGTTGGTTTTGGTTCGTTGGCCATGCACAGGAAGTCCTTTCTGATGACGAGTCCCACGATAACTGCCAACTTCTTTCAAGCGTTTGATGTTCATTTTCACTTCATGCTTGAGTTCGCCTTCAACTTTGTGCTTTTTTTCAATTTCATCTCGAAGCTTGTTGGCATCTTCGGCTGGCAATTGCTTGGTCTTGGTAGTAGGGTCGATATCGAGTTTTTTCAAAAGTTTTTTGCTCGTCGAAGGACCAATGCCATAAACATAAGTCAAAGCCACTTCGATTATTTTTTCATCTGGTAAATTTATTCCGGAAATCCTTATCATAAAATCAGGTTTTAGCTTCTTAGCTTTTTAGCTTTTTAGAAAATATTTCTAAAACAAACTAACAAGCTAATGCCTAATAAGCTTGTTAATTATCCTTGTCGTTGTTTGTGTTTTGGCGTTGAACAAATCACATAAACTCTTCCTTTGCGCCTAACAACTTTGCATTTGGCGCAGATTTTTTTTACTGAGGCTCGTACTTTCATAATGATATAAATCGCTAATTAACACTAATTACTCTCGCTAATTATCTCTAATATTTTTTTAAAAAAATTCATTCGCGATTATTCGAGCACAATTCGCGAAAATTTGCATATTACATGCGTTGCACCACGCGTCCCTTGGTCAAATCATAGGGACTCATTTCCATCAATACTCGATCTCCGGGGAGCAGTCTGATGTAGTTAACCCGCATTCTGCCAGAAATGTGAGCCAATACTTCGTGACCGTTATCTAGTTTAACTTTGAAAGTTGTGCTAGGCAAAGTCTCGACAATTATCCCTTCGATTTTGATGAGCTCTTTATCATTATTTGCTGACATATTTTGAGTGATTTTCCAACCTAAAAATAGAGGGGAAATACTTTTCCAAAACTATCCTCATTCGTGAAAATAAAGTAGTAGAAACCTCTAATTTAAACTGTCTATTAAGCTGTTCTAAAAGTGTATAACTATCTTAACAAGTTATTGAATTGTTGTCAATAGCGCGGAAAAGAAAACATTCCAGACGCCTTAAAACAGGCTAACGAGCCTACAACTGCACGGGGATTTTCAGCTCAGTTGAGCCACGCTTGACGGTTAGCTCGACTTTTTCACCCTTTTTAAATTCACTGAGCAAATTCGAGAGTGGATTGTCCAAATTTACCCCTTTGTCACCCACCATCATCACAATGTCATTGATTTTCAAACCCGCTTTTTCGGCTGGTGAACCAGCAATGATAGCCAAGCCTTGTTTGCCTGAAGGAGCAAAAATCAAAGCTCCCCGATCAAGGGACAAATTATTGGCCAAGGCATATTCTTTCGAGATAGAAAGATAGTAAGCCCCAAAGAAAGGCCTGGTTTCAAATTTCCCTTCCAGCGCAAAGACCAAAGATTTTTGAATTTCCTTGGCTGGAATTTGAAAGAAATAAGCCTTGTTATCCAAATTGACTTTTCCGACAAGTCCAATCAACTCTCCATTATAATTAATCACTGGACCGCCAAGATATTCACCTTGATTGCTGAAGTCCATCTCGAAAACTCCTTCATATTTTTCAGTTGAAGCCAAGGTCAATCCAGCCAAATTGAAAGTCTTGTTAACATTATTCAACAAACCTGTGGCGAAACGATTTTGATATTCTCCAAAAGTATTGCCAATTGCAATCAATTTTTTGCCAGGCACCACCCCAGCAGAATCTCCAAAGGAAATTGCGGTCAAATTCGGAGCAGTGATTTTCAGATAAGCCAAATCTGTGAAGGAATCAATTCCAATCAAGGAAGCATCGTAAACGCTACCATCATACAAGAAGACCTTGTAGCTTGCTCCATTTTCAATAATTGCTCCGCGATAAGTTACCATCACTCCATCGCTGGTCACAATCACACCCGTGCCATTTTGACTATTTTTCAAAGCCAGTTTATTTTTCACATCCTTAGTGTTGACAATTGAAAGGATATTTACCGTTGCATTGGAAGCTTGTGAGGAAACCTCGCTCACTGACTGTTCATCTTTGATGGTGATTTGCTCAGTTGTTCTGATGACGGTCACATTTTCCGCCAAATGCCTAAAGGCATTGATCCGAGAAAAATAATGATTGGTGCGCAAAAAGGGCAAAACTTTTTGGTCAAAATAAACCCCGCCCACTCCGCCAATCACGAAAATTAATGCCAAAACAAAGATGATCTTGAAGGTCTTTTTGATTTGAGTTGCTATTGGCTTCATATGCGTAAAAATACTTGAAAAAATTATTTTTTAAACCACGGGTAGCCATCGAGTGCTTGAAAGCACCATAGCCATGATCAAGCCCAGAAAAATCATATTAGCAACAATCCGCCTTTTTGACAATCTTTCCAGAAAATAGCATCGCGTGATATCCCAAAAAACAAAATAAAAAGCCAAACCAATCACGCTAGTAGTCAAATAGCCGAAAGGCCAAAAATTGAAAACCCAAGCAAGTTGAGCCATTATGAAGCCCAAAATCAAACTATAATTCAACACTGCATCCTTGTTTTCACTGAAAAGTGAAAAATTTTGCAAGCTGACAAGCGTTGTTACGCCCATCACGAAAACCATCAAAAACCACAAGGGAATGGCAAAATTCAAATATACGCCATACGCCACCGCATACACCAAGAAAATCGTGGCCATATTACTGGCATTAATAAACCCATTTGCGGTTTTGTCTTTTCGGCAACTTTGCAGGCGATAAAGTGCCAAATGAAGCAAATAGTAAACCACGGCGCAAACAACAATGAAGAAATGTTGTTCCCAATGTGGCTGAATGAAATAAAGCAAACCAAAAGAGCTAGCCACAAAAAACATTGGAATCAAAGTCATTCGCCAATACTTGGTCACTCGTCTTGAAAGCTGAAAAAAAACACCAAGCAAAATCATAAACAGTAGCAAGGAAGCCAAAAACTTTTTGTCAGAAAGCTCTGCCCAACCAGCACTGATTATGTCAGCTGAAACGAATTCCAAAGCTACCAAAAAAATCAAACTATTCAAAAATACACGAATATGAAAAAACATTATTTTCTTTTTTTATTTATTTACTTAATCCAACTTTATTTACTCAGTACAATTTTATCCTTTTCAAGTTGAACTTTGACGGTGTCCCCATCAACAATCTTCTTTTCAATGATTTGCAGGGCCAGCTCGTCCAAAATTTCATTTTGAATTACCCGCTTGAGTGGTCGCGCACCATAAACATTGTCAAAACCCTTGTTGGATAAATAAGCCTGAACCTCCTTGGAAATTTTCAGCCTGATATCCTTTTCAGCCAAACGCTTTTGCACCAACTCCAATTGCAACTGCACAATCTTTTCCAAAATCTTTTTGCCAAGTGGATGAAAAATAATCAACTCATCAATGCGATTGAGAAATTCTGGCTTGAATTGTTCTTTCAGACTGGCTTGCACTTTGACGCGCATTTCATTTTCACTGCCACCGTCCTCGCTCCGCTCACCTTGAAAACCAAAACTTTGTGCTCTGTGAATTATGTCTGAACCCACATTGGAAGTCATCACAATAACCGTGTTTTTGAAATTAACTTCTCTACCCTTGGCATCCGTAAGTCTGCCATCATCCAAAATTTGAAGCAAAATGTTGAAAATTTGCGGATGAGCTTTTTCGATTTCATCAAACAAAATAACACAATAAGGCCTGCGCCTGACAATTTCAGTCAATTGCCCACCTTCTTCATAGCCGATATACCCAGGAGGAGAGCCCACCATTTTCGCAACAGAATGTGGTTCCATATATTCGCTCATATCCAAACGCACCAAAGCCTTGGCGTCATTGAACAAAAATTCTGCCAGCGTTTTGGCCAGTTCGGTTTTGCCAACTCCGGTTGGACCCAAGAAAATAAACGAGCCAATCGGTTTATTTTCTTCCGCAATCCCCGCCCGCGAACGCCGAATGGCATTAGCAATTGATTTGATAGCTTCATCCTGACCAATCACCCGCTTGGCCAACTCGTTTTCCATGAACGCCAATTTTTCAAGTTCACTAGAGAGCATTTTTGAAACAGGGATCCCCGTCCAACGCGCCACAATTTGCGCAATATCTTCAGCTGTAATTTCCTCTTTCAAAATAGAACCTTCGTGCTGAATTTTTTCCAACTTTTTGGCCTCCTCGGCAATCTTTTTTTCCAAAAGGGGAATTTTGCCATAACGAATTTCCGCCACTTGATCCAGTTGCCCTTTGCGTTCAGCCAATTCAGCTTGTGACTTGAGTTTGTCAATTTCTTTTTTGCGATTACGGCTAGTCAAAATCAAATCTTTTTCAGTTTGCCATTGTAGCATCAAACTGTTGGCTCGTTCTTTGAGTTCAGCCAACTGCTTGTTGATTTGCAAAATTTTGCGCCGACTTTCTTTGGCCTTGTCTTTTTGGATAGCTTTTTTCTCAATTTCCAGTTGCCGAATTTTGCGCTGCATTTGATCAAGCTCAATAGGCATCGAATCAATTTGCATGCGCAGCGCCGAAGAAGCCTCATCAATCAAATCCACCGCTTTGTCTGGCAAAAAACGATCAGCAATATAGCGCTTGGAAAGTTTTACCGCTGCCACAATGGCGTCATCGGTAATTTTAATGCCATGATGAAGTTCATATTTTTCCTTGATGCCACGCAAGATTGCAATGGAATCATCCACTGATGGCTCAGTCACAAACACTGGTTGAAACCTTCTTTCTAGGGCGGCGTCTTTTTCAATATAGCGTTGATATTCTTTGATAGTAGTGGCGCCAATAGTTTTAAGTTTGCCTCTTGCCAGGGCAGGCTTAAGCATATTGGAAGCATCCAGTGAACCTTCGGTGGCACCCGCGCCCACCAAGGTATGCAGTTCATCAATAAACAAAATATATTTGCCAGCCGCATTTTCCGTTTCTTTCAAAATTGCTTTCAAGCGCTCTTCAAATTCACCTCGAAATTTGGCGCCTGCCAACATCGCCCCCAAATCAAGCGAAATGAGTTCTTTATCTTTCAGCGTTTCGGGCACATCGCCTGAAATAATGCGCTGCGCCAAACCCTCCACAATCGCTGTCTTGCCAGTGCCTGCTTCGCCAATCAAAACAGGATTGTTCTTGGTGCGCCTGCTGAGCACTTGCATTACCCGCCTGATTTCCTCATCTCGACCAATCACAGGATCAAGCTTGTCTTGCTCGGCCAATTTGGTCAAATTGATGGTGTATTTTTCAAGCACTTGAAATTTTCCCTCTGGTTCTGGCGAATCCACCCGCTGCGAACCGCGCACCTCGGAAAGAATTTTCAAAACTTGTTCATAAAAAATTCCACTGCTTTCCAGCATTATTTTGGCTGGGGTCGGCACAATCAAAAGCGCCAACAATAAATGCTCGGTGGAAACAAAATCATCGTCAATATTTTCCATCTCGTCTTCTGCTTGATCCAAAATTTGCATGAGCAGTGGCGTGATGAAAATTTGCCCCAATGCGCCTGTGGCAACTTTGGGATATTTTTGCGCCTCGCCCAAGGCTTGCGCGGCAATTTTTTCCAAATCAGCTCCGATTTTTTTCAAAATTGTTGGCACAATGGAGCCTTTTTGCAAAATCAAAGCATCCAGCAAGTGAAAAATGTCAACTTGCTGTTGTCCGAGTGAAAGCGCCAATTCCTGGGATTTTCGCAGTGCTTCCTGGCTTTTATTTGTCAGTCTTCCAATATCCATACAATTAGGTTTTTACTGATTTATTGCTATCTTCATTATAGCCCCAGGAAAAATTTAATTCAAGTATCAAAAAAACCCAACAAAAATGTTGGGTTTTTTGATGATATTTGTGGAAAAAATTATTCCTCGATTGAAATGGCATTCACTGGACAACTGTCCACAGCTTCTTGCAAGTCGCAATCTCCGCATTGCTCGCTGGCTACATGAGATTTTCCACCTTCCATTTTGAAAACACTGGTGCAAAGTGATTCGCAAGTTCCACAACCAATGCACAAATCTTCATTAACAACTGGCTTTGACATAACACTTTTGATCCCTACGAATTTACAAATCAACTACAAATCCACAAATTAAAACTTGCTTAGTTATGAGTTGCTTATAAATACGAGACATTTTAAAAAAATTATAAATTACTAAATTAAATATTTTCGTAGCTTCGGAATTCATTCGTAGGAGTTTAAAATATAATCGACGCATCCCCTTCGGCATTGGCGCGCGCTTCATTTTCAAACTTGGTCAAATTGCTGTCTTTAAATTCTACCACACCATCCTTACTATTCCAACTGAACTCACCGGTGGGCAGCAAAACACTCATCTTTTTCATTTGCGAAGCTAGCCAATCCGCAAAAGATTTTTTTGCCACGAAAATTTGACGCAATTGCACTGTTGCTTCATCGCCGTCCTGCTTGCGATTTTCAACTTCCACCAAATGAAAACCAATTGAGCTTTCAATCACGCTACCGTTTTCAAATTCAGTTGTGCCAAAAAGTGCCGTTTGTAGTTCAGGCAAAAGCTGACTTTTTTTCACCCAACCAAGCTCGCCACCTTTTTCCTTGGATGCTCCTGCGGAATATTGCGTCGCCACTTGCGCAAAAGTTTTGCCACTTGCAAGAGCTTTTTGCGCCTGCATGATCGCTGCATGGGCTTGCGCAGAATTGGCATCATGTTCATTGAAATATTTTTCCAACTCCTCTTTGTACATCCCAGGGAGCACCACACGCATTTTGAAATCCTCAATGCTCCAGCCATAAGAAGTTAGTAAGTCTTTTTTAACTTCATCGGCCGTGCCAAACTCTTGCAATTTCTGATTGATGATTTTGTCAACTTGCGCTTGGGTGATTTTGATGCCTTTTTCATTGGCCAAAAGTTCAATGGCTTTGTCCTCCACCATCTTCTGAAGCAATTCTTTCTTTTTGATTTCCAAGCGTTTTTGCCCATCTGGCGTGGAAAAATCAATCCGCATCCCAGCTTGAGAAAAATTTTGCGTGGCATAAAACTGTTGAACTGAAGCCAAATTTTTTTCCAAGTCGCTTGCCAAAAGCCAATGCCTATAATTCACAACAGCCACTGGCAAAGGTAAATTTTTGGAAAAAACTGCTTTCAAGCGAATTCCTGGCGAAGTTTTGGTGCTGTAGGCCAAAAAAATTGCCACCACCAAGGCCACTACCAAAACAACCACCCCGCCAATAGCCAAAGTCTTCGGTTTGATCATTATTTCATCAAAATCAACTTGTTTTTTGTGCTTGGTCATGATTATAGGAGTTACGCATTTATCAATTTGACTTCTGATAAATATGTATCTTTTTACTTGTCTTACCTGCCTACCGGCAGGCAGGCATTCGCTGGTGCTCATACGAAAGCCGCAAAAAGATAACATTTATCAGAAGTTAAAATTCGAAAAGGTGAAACGCGTAAGTTATGAATTAATTATATTTAAAGAAAAGATTCAGCCATTTTTGATAATTGGGCTTTTCAATTGCGGGCTTTTCCTCGCTGGCTATTTGCACACTCTCAATTTCAGCTTGTTTAACGCTAGGCTTAATCATCACCACATTTTCATCTTGCTCTTGCATGTTTAATTGATTTTTGGCAGTCTTTTTGATGCTATCTTGCGAACCAAGATAAGTAATATTTCTGGACAAGATGTCATTTTCTTTTTGAATTTTTTCCGCTTCCTGCCTCAGTGCTTCCACTTCAGTTTCAATTTTCCGATTGCGATAAGCTTCTTTGACTGCACTATATGAAATCAGCCCAGCAAAAAAAACTCCGACCACAAAATAAACAACGATGATGGGAAATTTTTTTTTCATTTTATTTTTATTGACCTGTCAGCATTGGCGCCAACAAGAAACCCACCATCGAAACAATGGCCAACCCCGAGATGATGATCCATGCAATCGTGGCATGTCTTTTTCTTTTCTTGTGATTCATATTTCCATTTTAGCAAAAAATAAGCAAGGTAACAAGGTTTGAAATCAAACTTCACTAATCACCTCAAAACCCTTGAAACTTCCCGTGATCGAAAGTCCGATGACTTTTTTGGCAAGTTTTTTTTGTTTGATTTGCAGGGCAGTTTCATTGAGCGTAGCTCCCGAACCGACTGCATCATCAATTAGGAGAATATTCTTGAAAACTCTTTGTTCATCCACCACCAAAGTTTTTTTGGCATTTTCGATGCGATCGGCCAATTTGTTGAGAGTTTTTTGAGGCACAATAATTTCAGTTTTCACTTTCACGATTGACACCCGACTGACATTTTCGTGCAAATTCTTCTCCAACTCTTTCATAAACTGCACTTGCCTTTTGACGGTTGGCGGAATAAACCCAATGCCATCAATCGCATATTTTTCCAACAATTCATCGATTTTTGGCTTAATTGTGACGGCCAGTTCGCGCATCAATTTTTTGTTCTGGCTTTGTTTAGCATACAAAAGTAGTTGTCCCAGCTTTGTCTTGCCAAATCTTTCCAAGCTATAAAAATCCAAATAGAAAACTTTGTCCAAACCAACTTTGTCAAAAGTAGTTTTGAATTTTCGCATTCCGTCAATCAAGCCATTTTTCTTGAAAGCATTATATTTTTGCAAAGTTTCGACATACTGCGGGGCAGTCTTTTGGGGGACTTGCTTGGTCTTTTCGCACCAATATTCAAAAC
>JBAXHR010000016.1:0-11179 GCA_037138835.1 Candidatus Moraniibacteriota bacterium
GGATTTCTTGCGAGCAGCCGTGTTTTTCTTGAGCACTTTCTTTTGCACTGCTTTGTCAATCGCTTTAATTGCAGCTTTGAGAGAAACTTGCGCTTCTTCAACTTTTCCAGCAGCTAGGGATTCCTTGGTGTTTTTGACTGCGCTACGGAAAACTCCTTTCACTTTCTTGTTTTTGATGGTCTTGCGAGCAGTCACTCGCATATACTTTTTGGCAGATGTTTTGATTGGCATATCCTAATTTGATACGAATTATCTCCGAATTATCTCCGAAATTGATCGTAAAAGTTAAATAATATTACTTTCTATTTTTAGCACACAAATTATAACTTGGCAAGGGTTTGCCTTGTTATTGATTCATCACTAACTCTGAAATCTCCTCTCCGCCAAGCTTTTCATTGATCTTGCGCACAAGCAGGCCTCTTTTAAGCCAAATCTCACTGGCCCAAATTGAACCTGTGGCTTTGACAAAAATTTTCTTGTCCTTAAAAAACACTGGTTTCACATTTTCCTCGCCCTGCGTGCCATATTGCTCTTTCACAATCAAATCAAAAACATAAAAAACACTCTGCTGATCAATCGCAGTCGGCTTGGTTAATTTTTTATTGCTAATAAAAGAGCTCAGGGTGCGCATATTAATTTTTAATTGGCATAATCACATAAGTAAATGACACAATTTCCTCATTGTTTTCCCCTTGCACCATTCTGAGCACCGCTGGCGAAGAATTGCTATTCATCAAAAGCACACAGTGCGAAGTCGCCACAGTTTGAAGTCCATCCAACATATAACGCGGATTGAAAAGCGCCGTTTGCTCCGGGCCAGCAATATTGGCACTAACAATGGTTTGATTTTCACCAACTTCTTCCGCTTTGGATTGAATTTTGAGTGATTTTTGCTCCACATCCAACGAAAATTCAATCTCCCCAGCCTTGCTATTGGTAAAAATTCCCGCAATTTTCACTGCCCTCAACACATCATTTTTGTCCAACACCACCTTCGTCGCAAATTCCTGCGGAATGATTTGACGATATTCAGGATAACGCCCATTGATCAAGCGAGAAACAATCCGCACATTGTCAATTTGAAAAAAGATTTGACTTTCCTCAATTCCAATTTGAATGTCCTTTGTATCTGGACCAATCACCCTGAGCACTTCTGAAAAAGTCATTTGGGGCACAATAATAGAACCAGTTTTCTCAAAAAACAAATCATAAGCCATTGGATCATCTTTTTTCAAGGAAAGCACAGCCTCTGCCAAACGAAAACTGTCTGTCGCCGCTAGGCGAATCTCCTCTCCCGTCAACACCAAGTTCAGCCCTGTCAGTTCTGGCCTAGTGCTATCCAAAGAAACACAAGAGAGCAAGCGAGGCAGAGCCTCTTTCATTTCTTGCGCTGGCAAAGAAAACAAAAATGAACCCACCATTTCTGGGATAATCGGAAAATCACTCGCCCCTAAGCCTTTGATTTGAGCCTTGGAAGAGCCACTTTCAATGTGCAAAGTTTGATCAAGCACTGTCAGCGAAACCGTGCTACTAGCTGGAAAGTTATTCACAAAGTTGCTCAACAAGCGCGCTGGCACTGTAATTTTTCCTTCTTCCTCAATTTTGGCGCCAATCTTCAAAAACACCCCGATTTCCAAATTCGTGGCCGCAATTTTCAGCATCCCATTTTCGGTTTCCAGCAAAATATTTTCCAAAATCGGCAAAGTAATTTGCTTGCCAACTACCCGCTCAGTGCTATAAATTGCTTTTTTGAAATTTTCCTGTGTACAAGTTACTTTCATAATATTTTTCAAAATTGAAATTAATTTTTACTTTGCCCACCTCCTACACGGCATAAATTTTCTCCCTCAGCGCAGTCACATCCTCTTTGACTTTTTCATTTGTTTCCAAATCCTTCTTCACTTTTTCATAAGCATGCATTGCCGTTGTGTGATCACGACCAGCAAACTGCTTGCCAATCCCAGGAAAAGAAGCATCCAAATCTTCTCGCATCAAATACATCGCAATTTGACGCGCATAAGAAATCTCCTTTTTGCGCCCCTTCTCAATCAATTCCTTTGTTGAAATATTGAAATATTGCGAAACTGCTTCAATCACATTTTGCGGTTGCACGCCCTTCTTTCTGCCAGCTGAAATTATTTCTCCCAAAGTTTGTTGCACAAATTTCAAAGTTGGCAACTTATTGATCAACTGACACTCCGCCACAATTCGATTAAGCGCCCCCTCCAGCTCCCGAATATTATTCTTCACATTCTCCGCAATAAAGCGCAATACCTCCTCCTCGAGATAAAAATTCTTCTCAGTCGCTTTGGTTTTCAAAATTGCCATTCGCGTCTCCAGATCAGGTTGCCCAATATCAGCAATCATCCCACCTTCAAAACGAGAACGCAGCCTGTCTTCCAAGGTTGCAATCGCTTTCGGCGGACGATCACTACTAATGACAATTTGCTTACCAAGTTGATAAAGCGAATTAAAAATATGAAAAAATTCAATCTGGGTTTTTTCTTTGCCAGCCAAGAACTGCACATCATCAATAATCAACAAATCAATAGCAAAATAAGCAGTTTTAAATTCATTAACCGTTTGATTGCGAATTGAATTAATCAATTCATTGGCAAATCTTTCCGAAGTAATATACTTTACTTTTTTTGCAGCATCTTCCTCCAGCACCTCATTTCCGATTGACTGCAATAAGTGGGTTTTCCCTAACCCTACTCCACCATAAATAAAAAGAGGGTTGTAAATTCTACCTAAATTATGTGCAACCGCATAGCAAGCCGCCCGTGCAAGTTCATTATTTTCTCCAATAATAAAATTCTCAAAAGTATAACGAGGGTTGATATTATTTTCGTGAGTTTTTACTTGAGGCGCGCTCTCCTGAGAAAAAACGGGTGTTGGTGGTGCAAAGGCATAAGGATTTTTCACGCTTGCCAAACTTGCCGAACCAGCCTCTATTTTCCCCGCGTTTACATTTGAGGTTGATTGCTCTGGGCTATAAATAGTACAAACTACTTCCTTAATATCTTCTTGCGAATTCCGCAAAGCCTTAAAAATATAAGTATTATATTTATTTTCCAGCCATTCTTTTGCAAAACCATTAGGCACGCCAATCACAACCTTTCCATTCTCACGAGAAAGAATAGTGGTGTTTTTGAACCAAGTGCTGAAATTTGCTTTTGAAATCGACAATTCTATTTCCCCCAAAACAGCTTGCCACAACTCAAGATTATTCATATAAATGATCTTTTATTAATGTCTCAAGATTATATCACGCCCCTTGCTTGAAAACCAGAAAAACCTCTTACCTTTTTTGTTAATAATATGTGGATAAGTATGCAATGCAATTTAAAGGCTTGCTGGAGCCTCTTTATCTCTTCTTTCGGCTGATTTTGATTTGCCAAGCGTATCCGCTTCTTTAAGATATAATCTTAATAGAAACCTTGTCAACACCTTGGGTATAAGAATAGAACAATTTTCAGTGACTTTATGTCCCTTTGTTGAGCATTTTTAGCCATTTCCCAAGACTTTCCTTGTTTTTAAAGCTTTTTGCATGCAACTTTGCCCCTGCGAAGCTTTATTCTCGCTATTTTTCGGTTGACTTTTTTCAATAGACTGCTACACTTGGTTATAGTATTCTCAAGTTGTTAATTATTTTAAACTTTCTATCTTTATGAAAAGAACTTACCAACCAAAAAAGGGCCGTCGTAAAAGCCGTCACGGATTTCTAACCCGTATGAGCACTAGCAAAGGAGCTGCAGTTATCAAGCGTCGTCGTCAAATTGGTCGCAAAAAACTTTCCGTTTAAGTCAATTTAACACTAGGCGCCAAAGCAATGCTTCCAACCAAACACAGATTAACTAAGCGAGAAGATTTTACCTTAGTTTATAAAAATGGCTACTATGTCGCACTTGATGAGTTGAGCTTGAAATTTTTAAAAGTCAACCAAAGTAGCACTCGTCTTGGCTTTGCTGTTGGCAAAAAGTACAACAAGCGAGCCACCGCCCGCAATCACATCCGCAGGTTGATGCGCGAAGCATCCCGACTCCATTTGCCAAAATTAAAGACTGGGATTGACCTAGTTTTAATGATAAAGCCAGTGAAAAAACCGCTTCAATTTCAAACCATCGTCATAACCCTGGAAAAGTTGTTCAAAAAAGCCAATTTATTCGTTTAAATAAAACAAAAATATGCTCGCCCTTTTCCACACAATTGTCTACCAACCACTTTATAACATCTTGATTTTTCTTTACAATGTCATTCCTGGCAAGGATTTTGGCATTTCCATTATCCTGATTACGATTTTATTGCGAACCCTGTTGATTCCTCTTTACAAACAGCAAATTGAATCGCAAAAAAAACTCCAGGAACTCCAACCAAAAATCAAGGCTTTGCAGGAAAAAACCAAACACAACAAAGAGCAACAGACCAAACAGTTAATGGAACTTTACAAGGAAAACCAGACCAACCCTTTTTCTGGTTGCCTGCCCCTGATCGTTCAATTGGTTTTTTTAATTGCAATCTATCAAGTTCTTATTACCATCTCAAGTAATGGCCTTGTGGCTGACACTGCCCAGCTTTACAGCTTTGTGGCTGACCCAGGCAAAATCAATCAGCTCTTTATTTTCTTGGTAGATTTAACCAAGCCGAGTATTGTAATTGCCGCCCTAGCTGCCGTCACCCAATATTTCCAGACCAAAATGCTGATGGATCAACAGCCAGTGTCAACGGTTGCACCTGACTCAGACAAGCCAGATATAGCGCAAATGATGAACAAGCAAATGCTTTACCTAGGTCCCTTTTTAACCCTCTTTATTGGTATCAAATTTCCTGCAGGACTTTCTCTTTATTGGCTAGCAGGAACAATTTTCATGCTTGTTCAACAAATTTTGATGCAAAAAAAAGCTTCTCACTAATTTTTCAATTTACATAAAATTATGGATGAAAAAACCACAGATATCATCAAGCAAACAATTGAAAAAATATTAACCCAGATGGGTTTTACGAGCAGTGTTTCTGCAACCAAGGTCGCGGAGCAAGAAGTTATCTTTGCCATAACCACCCAAAATGACGACTCTCATTTGCTAATTGGGCAATATGGTGTCAACTTGCAAGCCTTGCAACATTTGGCGCGTTTGATTGTTCGAAAACAATTACCAGAAAAAATTCATTTTTCTTTAGATGTTAATGATTATCGTCTGCAAAAAAATCATTCTATCCTTGAAATGGCTCAGCAAGCTGCAAGGGAAGCTATTGAAAAAAATCAAGCTGTCACAATGAGGCCAATGTCCACCTATGAACGCCGTTTGGTTCACCTTGAACTTTTGAAAAATTCAGCGGTTTCAACCGAAAGTGTGGGCGAAGGTGAGGATCGTAAGCTTGTCGTCAAGCCGACTGATATGCTTGCCTAGACTAAAGTTGGCGTCCAACAGCAACAGTTAAACAAAAAACAAATGGCTATTGCTCGAAAAATCGCCTATAATGTGATCTTCAGTGTGGTCACAAAAATTTTATCAACCATTCTTGCTCTTGTAGGGATTGGCTTTATTACGCGTTATCTCGGCAAGGAAGGCTTCGGGGATTATTCCACTGTGTTGGCTTTTTTTGCTTTTTTTGGTAGTGCAGCTGATCTGGGCCTATATGGCATTACTGCACGAGAAATTTCTCGCCCAGACGCTGATGAAAAAAAAATCATCAGCAATGCACTTGCCCTGCGTCTTTCTTCATCCCTTTTGGTTTTCTTTATCACGCCACTTTTTGTTTATTTCCTGCCTTATTCAAGCGATGTTAAGTTTGGTATCTTGATTGCCGCAGCCTCTTTCGTCTTTTCCACTACCTATATGGTGCTCAATGGCGTTTTTCAAAAAAATCTCGCCATGGATAAGGTTGCTTCAGCAGAGGTGCTTGGTAAAATTCTCCAGATTCTCATTATCATCCTAGCTGTCAAGCTTAATTTAGGCTTCTTGGCTATTATTTTTTCCGTCCTCGCTTCAATGATTTTGAATTTTGCCATTATTTTGCTTTTGGCTCGTAAATATGTTTCACTTTCCCTCCAGTTTGACTTTGCTTATTGGAAAAAATTTCTGCGCGAAGCTGCTCCGCTTGGCTTTGCCTCTTTAATTATTTTTGTTTATTTTAAAATTGACACCATTCTCCTATCCATCCTAAAAACTAATACGGAAGTTGGCCTTTATAACGCGGCTTACAAGGTCTTGGAAAACATTACTTTTTTTCCAGCGATGATTATTGGCTTGCTTTTCCCCCTGTTTTCCAGGCATATTTTTTCAGACAAAGCAGAGTTTTCTCGCATTGCCAATGAAACTTTGAAAGTTTTCGTGCTTCTTTTGGTGCCCTTGGTGATTGGCGTCCTATTTTTAGCTGAAGGCGTAATAAAGCTCATCGGAGGCAATGCTTTTGCTCAATCTGCAAATATTCTGCGCATTTTGATTTTTGCAGTGGTTTTTATTTTTTTCGGTAGCCTTTTTAACAATATTTTGACCGCGGGCAAACACCAAAAAAAAATGATCCTGCCTTTAATCCTGTGTGCTATTTTCAACATAACTGCTAATTTAATTTTTATTCCTCACTATTCTTACAACGCAGCCGCGGTAACTTCCGTTTTGACTGAATTTTTCGTAGCAATGGCTGGCTTTTTTCTGGTTTCAAAATATGTCAATTTCAAGCCAAAATTTGTCAATTTGCCACGCATTCTTTTTTCGGGCCTTATGATGAGTTTATTTTTGGTCGTTTTTTATAAGGCTACTTTTTTCTTGCTAGTCCTTAGCAGCACTGGTGTTTATTTGCTCTTTCTTTGGCTGACAAAAACTGTTACTATTAAGGAACTTGCTAGTATTTTCACGCCTTCCAAATAAAGCTTCCACTTGGCACCCTTAAGTTTTTCAAAAAAATAACCTTTACTTTTTTATTATGGAAGAAAAAAAAACCCAGCCAAAGATTTTCATAGTTATCTTAAATTATAATGGCAAGGAAACCTTGCCCGAATGTCTTGCCTGCGTCTTTCAATCAACTTATCCAAATTTTGAAGTGGTAGTGGTTGATAATGCCTCACAAGATGGCTCTTTTGAGCTTGCCAAAGAAAATTTCTCGCGCGCGCATTTTATCAAAAATACAGCCAATTTGGGCTTTTCTAAGGGCAACAATATTGGCATTCGCTTTGCCTTGGAAAAATTCGCAGATTTTGTTTTTCTTTTGAACAATGATGCTTCTCTTGAAAAAAATGCCTTATCTGAATTAGTCAACAACCTCCAATCCAGCCAACAAACAGCCCTAATAAACCCGTTGATTCTTGAAGGTAACAAGAAAACTATTTGGTTTGCAGGTGGAACTATCAATTGGCTTAAAGCAAGAACCCTTCACCAAGCAACCGTCCCTACTACTAAGTCCTATTCCACTGCCTATTGCACTGGCTGTGCAATGCTGATCCCAAAAGAAATTTTCAAAGAAATTGGCCTTTTTGATGAACGCTACTTTCTTTACTACGAAGATGCGGATTTTTCACTACGCGCTCAACAAGCAGGCTTTCCCCTGCTTGTTTGCTCTTCAGCCAAGGTTTACCACAAAGAGCAAAGCAACACCCAAAATCCCTTGAAAACTTATTGGCTGGTGCTTTCTGGAATGCTTTTCTTTCAAACGCATGGTAATTTTCTGCAAAAAATTTATTTCTCTTGTTATTTCAGTTTACGCAATTTTAAAAATTCTTTTCGCGTCTTTACCAAGGAAAATCCACAAACTCTTCAAGTCAAACAAGCGTATCAAGATTTTGACAAAATTAAAGCCAGCTAAAGAAATGGAGCTTTCTTTTATCATCCCAAATTATCAAAGCCAGGCTTATCTTGAAAAATGCCTTTTTTCACTTGTCAAAAATCTTTCGAACATCAACTATGAAATTATTATCATCAACAATGACCCCACCCCGCTACTTTTAACACAGCCCCATCCTCAAACAACAATTATCCAGGCACCCGCGAATCTAGGCTTTGCCAAAGCCTGCAATCTAGGCGCAAGACAAGCTAAAGGAAAAATTCTTTTTTTTCTTAATCCTGATACTGAACTACTAAGCAATGATCTGTCTAATTTTTTACCATTGTTGGAGCAAAAAAATGTTGGCATTTTAGCGCCACAATTATTAACCACCGAGGGGCTTCCCCAGCCTTATAGCAGTGGAAAAAAAATAACCCCCCTACGAACCCTTCTGCAAAATATTTTCAAACAAAAACCGTTTTTTTCAATTGAACCTCAGTGGGTTAGTGGAGCTGCTTTTTTAATCAAAAAAAATCTTTTTGAAAAACTTGGTGGCTTTGACGAAAACTTTTTTATGTATTTTGAAGATGTTGACTTCTGCTTGCGCCTGGGCAAGTTTGGCAAAAAAATCACTCCCCTTCCAAAATTTTGCGTCTTGCATCATGGCGGACAAAGCTCAGAAAATTCAGCTTCGCAAAAAAAACAATATTACGCCTCTCAGGATTATTATTTTCAAAAACATTTTGGCTTTTTTCAGGCTTTTTTAATAAAGATTTTTCGAAAACTTTATTTTAATTTTCAAAAATTATCTTTCAAAAATCTTCGTTCCATACTTTTTGGAGGACTACTTTTTCTTTGTACTTTTCTGCCTTTCCAATTTGCACTTAATCCTGCACCAACTATTGATTTGGCTATTATTAGAGTTTTAATATTGCTAATTTTCTTTTTTTGTTTGTTTGATATTTACAAAAATTTCTCACTTTTCAAAAATCGTCTTTCTTTTTTGCTTTTACTTTTTCTTGGCTTAGCGCTTTTCTCAGTTTTATTCTCGCAAAATCTTGCCTGGTCTTTACGCAAGTTGGCTTTTTTGTTTTCCTTTTTTCCACTTTATTTCATAACTATTCTCTTGACCAATAGTTATCAAAAAAAACGCCAACTCCTTTCCGCACTTGTTGCTGGTGGCGCACTTGTTTCTCTTTTTGCGCTAAGCTTTTTTTATGCTCAGTTTTTCTTTAGCATTGAAGCTATTTACACTTTTCTAGCCAAAAATATTACGCCCTTCTTTTTGGGCAAAACCTTCTCAGCCCAAGTACTTGCTTATCCAAGCTGGCTAGTAAACAGCGATGGCACCACTTACTTGCGGGCTTTTGCACCTTTTCCTGACCCTCATATGCTCTCTTATTTCACTGGTATGCTTTTGCCTTGGTCAGTTGCTCTTTGGGCAAGTAGCCTCAAGAAAACAGCCAAACTTTTTTTTGGTTTTGCAATTTTTCTCCTTGCGCTTTGCAACATCGCCACTTTCACCAGGGGAGGATATCTAGCACTTATTGCTTCAGCCTTATTCCTTTTACCCTTAGCTCCAAAGAAAACCGCCTGGAAAATAGCAGGAGGGCTTTGCTTATTTGCTTTTCTTTTTTTCGCTATTCCCAAAAATCCCATCACCACTCCCATCACAAGCAGGACAACTTCCTCCTTTAATCTTCAAGAGGGATCCAACCAGGGTCGGTTGGCTATTTGGCAACAAGGAATAAAGGTTTTATTGGATAACCCTCAAGGCGTTGGAATTGGCAATTACCCACTAAAGGTTGCTCCCGCCACAACTTATCGCACTCCAATTTATACACACAATCTTTATTTGGATATTGCAGTGGAACTTGGCATCATAACTACCCTTGTTTTTATTTTCATTCTCAGTTTTGCGCTGAAAAATTTTTGGCAACTTGCCCAAAAAAATTCTTTTTATTTGGCAGGTATTGCCAGTCTTTTGATTTTTAGCTTTCACAGCTTCGTGGAGAATCCCCTTTATTCTGTACATATCCTGCCACTATTTTTGATTATTTTAGCAATTTCCACGCCAACTTCAAATGAAGAATTCTAGCCAAAAATTATTCCTTTATCTCACCCTCGTTGCCACGCCACTTTATTTGGTTCGTTTTTCCATTTTTCAAATCCCCACAAATTTATTCGAAATTCTTATTATCCTAAATTTATCCCTTTGGCTTTTTCAAATATTAAAACAAAAAAACAAATTCTCATCCTCCTTTTTGCCTTGGCAGTTTATAATTAGTGTTTTTCTTATACTTTCAGGCTTAGCTATTTCCATTTTTACTAATAATTCAATCCTGACTGGACTTGGAATTTTGAAAAGTTGGTTTCTTTTGCCTTTGTTTTTTAGTTATCTTGTTTTCATTACACTAAAAGATGAGTTTGAAACTGAAAAAGCACTTTTTAGTCTTTACTGCTCGACTAGCTTGGTTGCTATTATCAGTCTTGGATACGAATTAACTGGTTTTGTCACTTTTGATGGTCGCTTGCAAGGATTTTACACTTCACCTAATTATCTAGCGATGTATCTTGCGCCAGGCGCTATTTTGGGTGTTTATTTTTTCACAAAAACCCTTCAGCAAAATATCAAGCTCTCAAAGAAAACTTTTTTTGGCTTATCTTTAATTTTAACAATACTTGTAATTTTTTATACTTATTCTTATGCAACTTGGTTGGCTCTTTTTGCCTCATTGCTACTTACAACTTATTTTTATTTTCCCAAAAACCAATTTTATTTGGTTTTAACTTGTAGTTGTGTTTTGTGTTTAGGTCTACTCGCTTCTCAAGCAAATACTCAAAAATTTTCCACCATCATTCACTTTTCCGAAAGGTCTTCTTTGTCTTCAAGGTTTATAATTTGGCAAGCCAGTATAAAAATGCTCATTGAAAATCCTCTTGTAGGAATCGGACCAGGCAACTTTCAAACAAAATACTTAATCCTCCAGCCTTATTTTCCGCCTTATTTGGAATGGGCAGTTCCGCAACCACATAATATCTTTTTGGCATTTTGGCTTCAAAGTGGCTTAATAGGTCTTTTTGGTTTTCTTTTCTTGCTTGGTTTTCTTTTTTTGCAATTTTTACTAGAAATTAAAAACAAAAAAACGCCTTTGGCAAGCGTTTTTTTTGCTTTCTTTGTGTATTTAATTCTGCATGGTTTTGTTGACACTCCTTTTTGGAAAAATGATTTGGCTTTTGTTTTTTGGGTTTTTGTTTTTCTAAGCTTAAACTACACAATCATTCTCCAAAAAAATGATCCTACAAAATAAATGGTATTAATGCCCTAGGGCAAACCCTGGACCCTTTGGGCTCACGAGGCAAGCCTCGAGGTATTAACCCTTTTATTATCGTCGCTCGCTCGGAAATGAAAGAGTACTTT
>JBAXHR010000017.1:0-11175 GCA_037138835.1 Candidatus Moraniibacteriota bacterium
TTTTTTTGTCTGTGCTATTTTTTTCATCAGTACTTCATCATAGCACCTTTTTTCACGGCTGTAAACAAAAAGAATTTGTCAAATACAAAGATTGTTTATTATCCGCAATGTACATTTCATTTTTTTGCACTTATCCTAGCATCCATTTCCAAACAGGCATAACTTCAATAATTTTATCCTCAATCCTGATGACATCCTGCTGGTCATAGGTCAAAATAATGCCTTTTTTGAGTTCACATTCCTCCATAGCTTCAAGCAAGCCAGCTATTTCCCTTTTTTTCGTTTGTTCTTCCTGAGCTGACCAGGCAACTTGAATCAGGGTTTTGACTTTCTGTTTTTCAAAAACAGCGAAATCAACCTCCAGATTATTTTTGGTTTTATAATAATAAATTTTTTCTTTTTTTCTTGTCAGTTCCAAGAAAACAGCATTTTCCAAATAACGCCCCTTATCCTGAGAAAAGCGAAATGACACCGCATTGGCCAAGCCCGTATCGATGGCATAGGTTTTTTTGAAAGCTTTGGCTTGCTTTTTGAGGGAAAAAGAAAACTGGGTCAAACCAAAAACCAAGAAGGCTTCCTGCAAATATGCCACATATTTAGACGCCAAAGCAAAGGAGATATCATAAGTTTTTTTCAAAACTTCAACCGAGACAGGTTTGCCGATATTACTCAACAAATAAATTGCAATTTTTTCCAGTGTTTCTCGCTCCCTGATTTGATAGCGCACCATGATATCCTTTTGCAAAATGTCATAAAAATATTCCTTGAGCAGTTGTTGGTCACTATGCAATACTGGCTCTGGGAAACCGCCCAGCATCAAAAAATCCAAGAACTGCTTACTGATTTTTTTCTCCTGCAGAATAATATCCTTGGGGGTGTTGATTTTTATTTTTTTAAAATGCAAAAATTCCGCAAAAGAAAGTGGCAAGATGTTGTAGGTTTTGTGCCTACCCGTGAGCAAGGTTGCCAATTCCTTGCTGAGAAGCTTGGAAGATGAGCCAGTCAAAAAAATCTTGAAATTTTCGCCATCTCGGAATTTTCGAACTGTTTTTTCCCAACCTTCAATCTCTTGCACTTCGTCCAAGAAAAGATATTCGAGTTTTGGATTGTAATATTCTCTGAAAATAGCGACAATCTCCTCGATCACCAGCGGGCTGTTATTTTCGATAAAAAACGGATCTTCAAAGTTGATATACAGAAAATCATTTTTTTTCAAACCAAGCTGAGCGGCAATTAATTGCATAATTGAAGATTTTCCACTTCGCCTTGGTCCAATCAGGTCAATCACTTCCTTGCCTGCATAATTAATGTTTTTGGTGATTTCTCGCTCGCATAAAACCTCCTTTTCAAGGCTTTTTTGCCAAAAATCAATCACTTTCAACAATTGCTCCTTATCTATTTTCATAATGTATACATTATTATATTTTACTATTATAATAAACTATAGGTTATGATAATATAAATGTCAAGCACACAAATACTGATATTTTACCACCAAAAAACTTGCAAAATGTGCTTTGAACAATAAATATCTCAGCCATTAAGAAATAATTTGAAACCTTATTGTCCCCTTGTTTTGCTCAACAAATCCCTGACTTCGTCAAGATTCACCACTGGGCGCTGGCGAGTGGAATTGAATTTCTTGGGCGCAATATATTGCATTTGCGAAAGACTCATAGGTTGCTCCTGAGGAGCATAGGCTTTTTGTTGCACTTTTCTTTCAGCTGGTTGAAAAGTTGACCGCTCAGCAGCTTGTTGAGTGGTGGCAGGTTGAAAAGTTTTTTGTGCCATTGGTCTTGGTTGAAAAGTTGGTTGCCCAGCTTGACGATCCTCAATTTCCCGCTGGCGTTTTTGCTCTTGCGCCAATTTTTCCTTGGCCGCCATCCTCTGATACTCTCGCAAACAATCCTTGCAAAAAGTTGGACGACTGCCATCTGGCTGAAAAGGCACCTGAATTTGGTCGTGGCACATATCACAAACTGCCTCAAATTTTGGTCGCTCATCAATGGGCTTGACGAAATAATCTGGATTTTCAGTTGGCGCTGGTGCTGTTGTCAAACTTGAAACAGCAACTTGCGATTGTGGCTCAGCAACAACTTGCGGAGCTTGTTGCCTTATTGGCTCAACTGGTTGAGTTTGCATTGGAGCAGATTGATGATTTGACATAGGTTTTGGTTGTTGCATTTGAGAAGTTTGCTGAAATTGAACTTGAGGTTGCGACTGCATTTGCGGACGCGGTTGCGCTTGAGGCTGAACCCTTGGAGCAATTGGCGCGCTTGCCTGCGGAGCTTGAATTGACTGATTGTTGGCAAATTGTGGTCTGGGAGCAACAGCCTGTTGCACTGGCCTAGGAGCAGTTGAATTGCCAGTCATTTGCGCCGTCGGCCTTGAATTTGGCCCTGGCTGGGTTTGAGTGGCAAAAGTTGATTGAGGGCGCGGTGCTTGCATTTGCGGTTGCGCGACTGCCTGAGCGCGATTTTGTTGAGCTTGTTGAGCCAAAATTGCCTTATTTTCGCTGAAAGAAGCCACTGGCGGCTTGTTGACGGTCTGAAAGCCACTAGCAGGCATAATCCCTGCCCAACGCGAAATATTGTCCTCAACTTCCGCTTTGCTAGAAGCATATCTTTCCCGCGAAGCAGCCACAATGGTTTCTTCATTTTCCATGGTATCTTCAATGTAAACCGGCGGCAAAACTTTGGCTGAAAAAGCATCCCCAGCAATGCCATCAATCATTAACTTCAGATACACATGATATTTTGGCAAATTGACAATATCATTTTGCATAAAAACTGGTTCAAATTCTTTTTCCAAAAATTCCGCGTCCATCGCGCCGACCCGAAAAGAAATGATAGTGCCCGTGTTGCCGAAAATTGCATCGCGAACTTTTTCATCAATCTGCGTGATATATTGATTGGCCAAAATCAAATTGAGGTGATACTTTCGAGCTTCAGACAAAATGTTGGCAAAAGATTCAGTGGCAAAATTTTGAAACTCATCCACATAAAGATAAAAATCATTGCGCGTGTCTTCAGGAATATCCACGCGCCCCATGGCGGCCAACTGAATCTTGGTAATCATCATCGCCCCCAACAATGCACTGTTATCTTCTCCAATGCGCCCCTTGGACAAATTCAAAATGAGAATTTTTCGTGAATCCATCACTTCGCGAATGTCAAAAGACGATTGGGTTTGACCCACAATGTTACGAATCAAAGAGCTGGAAAGAAATTGTCCAACTTTATTTTGAATCGGTGAAACCACTTCTTGCAAGACCTTGTCGCTCCATTTGGGAAATTCATCCACCCAAAATTGCCGAATCACGGGGTCAGTGACCTTGTCCACCACCCGCTCGCGATATTTTTTGTCCACCAAAATTCTTGTCACTCCAAGCAGGGTGCTTCCGGGATATTCCAAGAGTGCTAAGATGGCGTTGCGCAAGATATATTCCAAACGCGGCCCCCAAGAGTCTGCCCAGATTTTTTTGAAAACGCCAATTAAGCCCGAAGAAACCAAATGACGATAATCAGGATCCACTGATTCCATCACATTAAACGCCAAAGGAAAATTTTGATCCGCCGGGTTGAGATAAATCACATCATTAATCCGGTTGGCTGGCACCGCCTTGAGCAATTTTTCCGCGGTGTCGCCATGCGGATCAATATAGCAAACTCCGTGCCCATTGCGAATGTCCTGCACTACTAAATTTTCCAACAGGTTGGTTTTGCCCATACCTGTTTTCCCGATGATGTACATATGCCGACGGCGATCATCAGTTTTGATCCCGAAAATTCTCTCCTGATTACGGAAATTGGTTTTTGCAAAGAAGGCGATTTCACTATTCATACGAGCGTTGTCGTTTAGAAATTATAGAAAAAATATTTTTAAAAAATGTAGCAATACAACAATGTAACAATTTTGCATTTTACTCTATCGGCAAATTTGCAGGCGCCCCACTGCGCTTGGCTTCAACCCGAGTTAGCGCTGGTGACAGCACATTCATATCTGGGAAGTGATAAATCGTAGCCAATTCTTCACTACTTAAAACAGTTGAAAATCCGTCTCGATTGCGATTTTTGTAGCGCCGAAAAAGTTTATGTTTTTTGTAATTAAGTCGCGTCTTGGTAAAACGATAATAAGCTGAAGTTTTTGAATCTCCATCTGGCTTAAAACCATTCATATTATTGTCTCCGAACTGCTTCATAGCACCCCAAATCCCAGCCACGCCCAAGGCCTTGTCAAAAACTTCCCGTTTGCCAATATAAAGACAGCGACCCTTGGTATAAAATTGCACTTTGCCCAAATTAGTTTCCACGGCCTTCAAAACATCCCTTTCCACTGGCGAAAGACGCATGTCCAAGGGTTGCTCGTCTTTTTTCTTTTCCGCCTCAAATTCCACTGGGCTGGTCAGGAATTTTGGCACATTAGTAATTACATCAGTGATATCCCTCACAAGGCGCTCCAAAATTTTCTCTTTTTTCTTCTCCCTACCCTTCAGTTTGTCTGCCAACTCCTTGCCAGTTTTTTCACTCCAATCAGGCTTAGTCGGTTTAATTACCCACTGAAGCCAAATGAATTCCCCAGGACCAGCTTTTCCAAAAATTTCAATCAACCCCCCCAGCGGATCAATCATTTTGCCAGTCACGGATTCTTCAAAACTAGGATAAGTCCGAATTGGATAAGCATGATGTTTTTGAGTAGTAGCCACATCTGCCCCCCAAACATCCCATTGGGAATTGGGCACAAATTTCGGCACATTATTGATATAGTCTGGCACTTCATTGATTTCCACATCCGGATATTGCGCATAAAGATTGGCCTCAACCAAATGGCGATTACGCTTCATCGTGCGCATATAAAAATGCACCACTCCTTCTTCACTGGTCATTTCGATGCTCATATAATCCACCACTTCACCCCTAGCATAAATTTCATAGTTGGTAAAAGATTTTTCCAGGCCTCCAATTCCATTGAAAAAAGACTCCATCGGCTTCGGGGAGCGTTCAATATTTTTTGGTGGAATCACTTCTAAAAGCACCCAGTTATTTGAAGCCCAAAAAGCTTCCTTGATGTGATACATCCAAAGCACTTCAAAAAACCAATATAGCAATGGAGGCAAAGCAATAAACCAAAAATGACCAAAGGCCTGGCCAGCCATTTTGAAGGATGACACTGTCTCAGCTAAGGAATTTGCGAGGATATCCATTTTTTTATTTTCGTTAAAACTTTTTCTTTTTAAAATTCAAACAGTCTTGCTATTTTTTGATTGAATATAAACCATCCTTTGATTTGGAAAAATAGTTGTTCAAATTGATGACAATAGTGGATTTTTTGACTTGGCGAATTTCCAAAACTTTTTTCAAAATTTCTTCGCGATCCAAAGGCTTTGGGCTTTTGACAAGAATCTCCGTGATCACATCCCTGACTGTGCCTTTTTGATAGCCCCATTCAGAAAGCGCATAAATCCCACGACCCACCAACACAAAATTGCTATCTTTGATCAATTCATTATGCACAGTTTGCGGATGAGTTTTCTTTTTGTTGAGATGATGCTTGTCAATCCCGATGGCAATTTCTTTAAAATGAAGTGGCTTGCCAGCCTCTTTCAAAATCAAATAAGCTTTTTCGCGCGTACCTTTGGGAGAAATTTCTTTCCAGCTGATTGCGCCCCATTTGCCAAAACTGTTTTGTTTGATTTCTTGGGAGATTTCCAGATGATAAACAAAATGATCTTTGCTCAAATCACTTTCCAATTCGCCCACGGCAAATTTGAAAAGTTGCTCACCTGTCAAGGGCTTTTTCTCTTTTTTCAAAATTGCCAAAGTAGCCTCTTTGGTTTTGCGCCATTGCTCGAGGTCAAAATCAACCAAGGAGTATGAGTGCACCATTTCGTCTTTCACTTCATGACTCTTGATTTGACTAATACATTCCAGAAAAAAACGCACCGCAGCTTGCTCGGCCAAATTTTCTTGCCCCAAAATTTTCAAAAGCTTTTGCTTGCCAATTATACCACTATTTTTTTCAATTGCCAAAATCACAGTTTCTTTGACCTTCACAAATTCGGGATGTTGATGTTTTTCGCGAACTTTTTTGAGTGCCTCACGAATAACTTGACGCACGCGCTCGCGCGTGATGGTGTATTTGCCACCAATTTCTTCCAGCGTCAAAGCGCTATCGCCACCAATGCCATAGCGACTGAAAATAATCTCTTGAGATCTCGCCGGCAAATCACCAATAATTTGGCTCAAAGCTTGAGAATATGGCCCTTTTTCAATTTCAACTTTTGGAGCCTGTTTAACCGTATTCTTCATATAATTTCATGCTCAACAACTTAAAATTTTAGGTTTCATATTATACTAACACATTCTTATTTTTTGTCAACAGCAAGCCAAAAAACACCCCACTTTGGCAGGGTGATTTTGAGATTTGAGATTTTACGAAGACAGTTAACTTTTTATTTCCGAATCTGCGCTCCGAGTTCTTTTTCGAGGCTGGTGATGATTTTTTCCATCACGCTTTCAATTTCTGGATTGGTCAAAGTTCGCTCGGGCGCGTTGAAAGACAAGTGAAAAGCGTAGCTGAAATTCCCCTGCGCCATTTCGAAGATGTCAAACATTTCAATTTCAAGAAGTAACTCTCCGGCTTCTTTTTTCATAGTTGCCAAAATCTCTGCCACTGAAACTTTTTCAGTTGCAACTACCAAGGCCAAATCCCTAGTTACAATTGGATATTTCGGCAGAGTTTTAAATTGTCGTGTAGTCGTGGCTAGTGCTTGCAATGCTGACAATTCAAATTCAAAAAAAGCTACGCGGGTTTGAATGTCAAAAGCTACCAGCACCAAAGGGTCAACCTCTGCTAGTGTGCCCACAATCTCATTTGTGCCGGTGATTTTGATTTGACTGGCGCGTCCTTGATGAACAAATGACTGCGCAATTTGTTTTGACTGTTGCGACATTGGCGCAAATTCAAATTCGCTCACCCCAAGTTGCGCCAACAAATTTTCTGCCAAAGCTTTCGCCTGAAAAAAACAAGTTTCTTGTAAATTGCTCGCAGTGCCTTTTTTGCTGGCTTTTTTCTCAAGCACCACCAAACCGCAAAGCACATTTTTTTCATTTGGCAAAAGCACTTCACTCGGCAAAAAAACTTTGCCAATTTCAAAAAGTTGCAACTGCTTGGTATGCTTCAAATTTTCGCGCACATTTTTGAGCATATTTGGAAGCAAACTGACGCGCAAAATTGCTTGCTCGGGACTCATTGGCAACGCCAATTCCAAATGCTTGATGCTTTGCAGTCTGGCCGCTTGGCAATCTTTCTGCCCATAAAAAGCATAATTGTAGACTTCCGAAAAACCCAGTCCCGCCAAAATATTTTTTGCCTTGCGCACAAAAATTTTCTCCTTGTTTGGTGTTGGCGGTTTGACTAAAACCAGCTGCGCGCTGGCGGCAATTTTTTCGAAGCCATAAACTCGCCCAATTTCCTCGATCAAATCTTCTTGAGTTCGCACATCCAAGCGAAAAGTTGGCACGGTCACGGTCAAATTTTCCCCACTTTTTTTCACTTCAAAGCCAAGCGAAGTTAAAATTTTCTGACTAACGCTAACAGGCACCTTTTCACCCAACAAGGAGCTTACATAAGTCAACTCAAGCTTGACTGTCCAAGGTTTTACAGGAGCAGGATACTCATCCACAATCCCATCAAGTTTCGCATCCGTGATGTGCGTCAAAATTTCAAGCGCCCGCACCATGGCTTTTTCCGCCAAGTTCGGGTCAAGCCCTTTTTCAAAGCGCAGCGCCGCGTCAGTTTGAAGCGCAAATTTGTTTCTGGTTTTGCGAATGGCCGTTGCCTCAAACGAAGCGGCTTCCAAAACAATGCTAGTAGTTTCCTGATTGATGCCAGAATTTTTGCCGCCCATCACGCCTGCCAAAGCCAGCACGCCATCCTTGTTAGTAATCAAAATATCTTCTGGAGACATTTTTTTCACACTCTCGTCCAAGAGAGTGATTTCCTCGTCTTGCTGAGCCATGCGCACTGTTATTTCTGCCACTTCTTGCTGGGAAATTTGCGCAAAATCAAAAGCATGCATTGGTTGACCCAATTCCAACATCACATAATTGGTCACATCCACCACATTGTTGATTGAACGGATGCCGCATTTTTCCAAACGCGCACTCAACCATTGCGGTGATTTTTCAATTTTAAGTCCATCTAGCTTGGCTGCGATGTAACGACTGCATAGTCCTGAATCCTCAATCTTGATTTTAAGAGCTGAAGTTTTTTTCTTTGGTAGTTTCAAACCATCATAATCATAAGCAATTTTGGCATTTTCCAAGGCTGCCACTTCGCGCGCCAATCCCACATGGCTAACTGCGTCGTGAGCTCTGTCAGGCAAAACCTTGATTTCAAAAATTTGATCTTGCTCGCCAAGAATTTCTTGCAGGGGCGTGCCAATTTTCACTTCCTTATCCAAAAGTAAAATACCCGCATGGTCATTGCCCAAGCCAAGTTCATCTTGCGCACAAAGCATCCCAAAAGATTTTTCTCCGCGAATTTCTGCCTCCTTGATTTCCAAGCCATTTATCATCCTGGCTCCAACCAACGCCACGGGAACTTTGTCGCCCACCGAAATATTTTTGGCACCACAAACAATGTCCAGAATAATGTCCTGACCATTTCCCCTCTCGCCCTTTGAGAGAGAGGCTGGGAGTGAGGGTCCAATATTAACTTTTGTCAGTTGCAATTTGTCGGCATTGGGATGTTTGGCAATTTCCAAAATTTCACCCACCACAAAATTTTCAAAATCAGTGCCGACTTTTTCCACGCCTTCAATTTCCAGCGCATGCATCGTGATGCCCTCAATCACTTCCTGGGCAGTTAGTTTTGTGCCCGATATTTCCCTGAGCCAATTGTAAGAATATTTCATATGTCATTCTCTACGAATTACGAACTTGTACGAATGTACGAACTCGCATTCTATTTTATTTCTTTATCAGGCTAAATTTATCTCACATTAGTACATTCGTATTTATTCGTAATTCGTAGAGATTTTACTAAAATTGTTTAAGAAATCGCAAATCTCCGCCGTGAAAATGACGGATGTCATCAATTTTGTATTTCATCATCGCCAAGCGTTCAAGCCCAAATCCCCAAGCAAAACCTTGGTATTTGTTTCTTGGATAACCAGCTGCCACAAAAACATTTTGATTGACCATCCCTGCCCCACCGATTTCCAACCAGCCAGCCCCACGACAAGCACTGCAACCTTTGCCATCACAAACCAAACAACTGATGTCAAACTCAAAACTTGGTTCTGTGAAAGGAAAGAAACTTGGTCTCAAACGCACTGCCACATCTTTTTCAAAAAATTTTGAAAAAAATTCTTGCGCCACAAATTTGAAATTTCCCACGCTGATGTCATCGCCAACCACCAAAGCTTCAAACTGATGAAAAGTGTGTTCGTGAGTGGAGTCCGTCGATTCATTCCGAAAAATCCTGCCAGGGGCAATAATCCTAAATGGCGGCTGATGTGTTTCCATATAGCGAATTTGCACATTGGAAGTATGCGTCCGCATCAAAATCTGCTCATCAACATTGTCCGCCCCAGTCTGCGTCTCGTCTGTACAAGTCCGCTTTTTGTCCGCATTAGTCTGCGACTTGAGCCAGAAAGTGTCCTGCATATCTCGCGCGGGATGATTCTTGGGCATGTTGAGCGCATCAAAATTGTGAAATTCATCTTCCACCTCTGGTCCATCGGCAATTTCAAAACCCATGGAAATGAAAATGTCTTCAAGGTCATTTTGAATTTGCGTCAGAGGGTGCAAATGTCCCAAAGGAATTTCCCTAGCGGGGATGGTCACATCAATTTTTTCCGCCTGCGCATCAAAAGAAACCGCCATTTTTTGTTTGGCCTGTTCAAACTTTTCCTGCAATTGAATTTTGACGGCGTTGGCAAGCTTCCCAACTTCCCTCTTTTCCTCAGCTGAAACATCTTTCAATTGTCGCAGGATTCCCACAAAGTCGCTTTTGCGTCCCAGATACTCAATTTCCAACTGCAAAATTTCTTCCACAGTTTTGACTGCCTGAATCCTGCCCAAAGCCTCTTTTTCAATTTTTTCAATTTGTTCTTTTAGCATATTCTTTTCAACAAAAAATTAC
Source organism: Candidatus Moraniibacteriota bacterium (assembly GCA_037138835.1). GTDB lineage: Bacteria > Patescibacteriota > Minisyncoccia > Moranbacterales > GWC2-37-73 > CAIPMZ01. Next base: position 10,150 of record JBAXHR010000017.1, read on the forward strand.
TTCCAAAAAATTGTCATCTTGAGCGTAACGGAGTGAAGTCGAAAGATCTGAGCCCTCTAGCACTCAGATTTCTCGATTCATCCGCCTGCTGACGGACTCACTCGAAATGACAAGGTTGTTCTTCTATATATCCTAATCCTACCAAACCAAGCCGATTATGGCAATATTTCTGCTAATTTATCTAAATCAAAGATTTCATTAATAGTAACCAAAATAGCACTTTTAACCTTATACCCATTGCTTTTTTGCATACACAACTCAAGATATTCTCCAGATGAAAAAATTTCCACCACACCCTTTATTCTAAAATGTCCTCCAATAATACAAAGCTTATTATTTTCTTGAAGATTCTTCATTGTCTTATTCATCTGACAATTTGAGACTAATAGCTTGCCGCCAATAAGACCCAAGCTAATCACAATATTAGCATTGGGAATGCCATCTTTCGAAGAAGTAGCCAACACTATTTCACAACTCTCTTTAAAATAATCTTTCCAGCTCATATTTTTTATTTAGATAGTTTAATTAAATGTTTTCAATCACCTCCAAAATTTCATCAAAACTTGAAACTATTTTGAAAGGCTCGCCTTTTTCGAGTCGGTCTCTTTTGTGAAAACCAAAATCAACCGCAATCACCTTGACGCCAGCTTTCTTGCCCTCCAAAATATCGCCCAAAGTGTCCGTCACAAAAATGCAATCCTGCGCTTTCAAGGCATATTTTTCAAACAGGTATTCAAATTTGGCAACTTTGGATCTGTGCGTTTCTGCGCCCAAAATTTCCTTGAAGATATGCGTGAAATTGTTGTTCTGAAAATAGGTATGCAAAATTTCTTCCTTATTGGAAGAAATAATAAACAAAGTTGTTTCAGGATCTATCTGGCGCAATACTTCATTTTCCTCCTTTTGGGCTCAATTGTTAAATCGTGCAAGATTTCGCAGGTTGTCATTGCGAGGAGTTCCGCCACAGGTGGGACGACGCGGCAATCTAGATTGCTTCGCTACCGTTCGCAATGACCTTAATAGTTT
>JBAXHR010000018.1:0-11027 GCA_037138835.1 Candidatus Moraniibacteriota bacterium
GATAATCGTTGGAGGTCGAGCCTCCATTAGGGAGGCTCGACCTCCTTGCAACCACTAGTAATTTAATTGATTAAGTAATAGTCAGCAGCAAGCAGTGAACAGCATATAAAATAAGAGATACAAAAATAACCTTCGGAGTGAAGGTTATTTTTTATAGTTTTTTCGGAAAGTAGAGCGAGGTAAGCAGGGAAGCACCGAAAATCGCGATGATGAAAGCAAAAGATGCTAGTGAGGAAATGTGTAAACCAAAAATTCCCAAGAGCATTTTGCCACCGACAAAAATCAAAATAATGGCCAAGCCTTTTTGGAGATGATGGAAACGGTTGATGAAACCTTCAACCACAAAAAACAAAGAACGCATTCCGAGCACCGCAAAAATGTTGGAAGTGAAAACAATGAAAGCATTTTGGGAGATGCTAAAGGCTGCAGGAATGGAGTCAACAGCGAAAATAATGTCCGTAGCCTCAATGAGCAAAACCGTCAAAAATAGCGAAGTGAAAAGGGTGCGCTTGTTTTCACGGATAAAGAATTTTCCATGGTGCTCCTTGGTCGTGAAAGGCAAAAATTTTCTGGCCAATTTAATGATTTGATTTTTTTCAAAATCAACATGTTCTTCTTTCTTGTCACCCAACAGTTTAAAGCCAGTGTATAGCAGGACAAGCCCAAAGATATACAAAACCCAATGAAATTGGCTGACAATAATTGAGCCTGCTCCAATGAAAATGGCTCGAAAAATGATAGCTCCAAGGATTCCAAAAAAAAGGGCGCGGTGATGATATTTTTCTTCCAACTTGAAATAACTGAAAATCAGCATAATCACAAAAAGATTATCCAGTGAAAGCATTTTTTCGGTTACATAGGCGCCCATAAACTGAGCTGCCAATTCATTGCCGAGATAAAGGCTGACCAAAAAAGCGAAAGCAACTGAAATCAGGATCCAAAATAAGGATTGATAAAGAGCGGATTTGAAATCGATTTTGTGGGATTTTTTGTTGAAAACCCCCAAATCAACCAGCAAAAAAACAACAATAATGACACCGAAAAGCAAAAACAAATTAAATTGAGCAGTTTCCATTTCTTTATTATTTTAAAGTTAAATTAATTTTATCATATTTCTAGCTTACTATAAAAATAAAAAAGAGGGAATGTGCAAGTCTTGATGACCAAGCAACACAAAAACCTACTTTAGTGGTAGGTTTTTGCTTGTTGCTACATCCGAGCGTCGAGGATATTACCAGTGAACGATTTTGGCCTCACAATTGAAGCCTGTCTGCTGGCCTGTCTGCCGATAGGCAGGTAGGCAGGGGATTTTAACCAATTGGAAGTTGGCTACTGCAAATCTTGATCGAGTGCGCGCGTTGATGGCCTGATTTTATTTTCCCTCAATTATTGAGATTATTTGATCCAATTCTGTAATTTTAGTACGACGCTCATCAATCAATTCTCTTGGAAATATTTTTATATACTCATTTATATCGTTGCGTTTTTTCTTGTGTAGATACATTGATTCAAATTCTCCTTTGCACCAAGCAGAGTCTTTGTTTGCAAAGCGTTTACCTTCCTGCAAAATATTGAGCAACATAAATTCCAAACAGGGCGTGTGTTCAATAATTTCAATATGTCTTTTCTTTGCCTCTGCCCTGGCTTGTTCCATTTCTGATTTTTCCTTGTCATTATCCAAGACAACAACTCTACGATCAAATGCTCCAGGCACTTTATAAGCGCCAATTACAATATTGCCAGCTGTTCCACCTTTGCCTTTTTTAATCTCAATATGCGCACCACTATTCAAAGCATAAAGTCCTCGCAAATATTTGAGGAAAATTTCTTCATGAAGTCCTTCACCAAATACGAGCACCGTTCTTTTTGCTGATCGCCTTTTCTTTTTGTTTGGGTTTGTTCGTGCCATATTGATTATAGTTTTGGAACTGCCCCATACGCTCCGGCAATATATTTTGTGTAATAATTATCGTCTGCACGAACCCCAGTCACTTCATCAAGTCGCCATGATTCAGTTTCTCCAGATTCATTTTTTTCTGTAAGAATTATTTGATACTTATCAAGCTTACTCAAGACAATATGACTATGAGTGCTAAATAATAATTGAGCATTTTTTATATTTGTCTCAGGCTGTACGAAGAAATCAAGAAGCGCCACCGCCATGTCTGGATGAAGATTAACATCAAACTCATCCAGCACAGCAACACCACCAGTTGCCAATACCCGCAGAATAGTTTTAAGAAGCATAAATAATTGTCGGGTTCCCGATGATTCATATTCAATTGGCAAATATTGCTTCTGTCCCTTAAACATATGTGCCACTTTTGCATTAATAGAAACAGCTCCATTTTCTTGAGATATTTTTTCTATATCAAAAGCATCTAAACCTAGATCGAATCGTGACAAAAGTTTCTCAGCTTCTTTTTTTAATTTAGCATTTTCACTATAAAAATTCAGTGCATCAAATAAATGCTGCCCTAATGGCATAAACAGATGGCCACCAACCCAACCTAGTTCAGTTACATTTGTTTCAATTTTTCGCCAAAAATCCGCAATCTCAAAAGCCTCCTCATTGCCAAGACGAATTGCGCTACTTATAATACTTGAATTTGTACGACGAAGTAATTCCTTAGGTAAATTAAATCCCTTTCCTTCAAAACTATACTCATTGTCTTTTTCATTCCACTGACGAATAAATACCATTTTACTTGTAGTTTTTTGTTTTGTCTTGTTTTTTACGCGTAGTTCTTCCTTGAGAATTTTTGTTAAATTTAAAATAAAACTATATGTGTAAATGTTTCCATTAATTTCAAAATCAGTCGAAAGCTCACTTGGCTCGTCTTTTTTGCTACCAAATAGAAATGGCTTAATAGGCAATTGTGCAGAAGGATCTACGCTAAAAGAATCTAGTATTAGCCACTTGAGAAATGGCAGGGCTTTGAGCAAGTTTGTTTTCCCCGATGCATTTGGTCCAATCACTGTTTCAACTTTTGAAAGATGTATGCCTGATGGAGCTGTAAAATATCCATTATCCTTTGGTGCTTTGTCATTCACAGTAAAATCAACGACGGTCTTTTCACTGATTGAGTAGAAATTTTTGCATGAAAATGAATGGATCATAATATTTTTTGGTTAATGTATGCTTAGAGCATAGCATATTGGCATATATATGTCAATATTTAACAAATTATTGTATGAAATACAGTTATAATTCAATTTTATTTCAAATAGCGCTTTTCGTCAAGATCTTGCCAATTACATGACCATTACATGAGATTATACGTTAGTTGAGCCTTTTTTATGGCTAATTGACCAAAGAATCCTTTTGTCTATTACATAAGAAATATACAGGATTTTTTCGAACTGCTCAAATTATTATGCGGATTAATTTTTTTTGATATCCTCAATCCTTTTATTTTTTTTCCAATATGGGCAAACGAAATTCCCACGGCTTGATAAAAGAGCCATTTTCCGTCATAAATCAAACTCCTTGCTTAGCTTCTGCCGGTTCGAATCCCTTCTGCTATTGAGGGCGCAGGGATTTCCGCCTCGCAATCTGCTGATTGCTCGTTGTCCGCGGCAGAGCTGAATGCCTGCCTGCCGGTAGGCAGGCTCCTATGGTCGCATTCATCTACGCTCGATTGTTCGCCTACGCTCACATCTCGCTTCTGCCGGTTCGAATCCCTGCGCTACTGTAAAGCTTGCCGAGTGTCGCGTCACTCACTCGTCGACACTCGCTCGCTCCTTGTCCGCGGCAGCGCCAAATGCCTGCCTACCGGTAGGTAGGCTCGTATTCCTCGCATTTGTCGACATTCGCTGCGAAAATTTCCTGCTGAAAATTTTCTAGCTCATTTCTGCCGGTTCGAATCCCTTCTACATTCTCAAAATAACAACAAACAGAGACCTCTTTGAGGAGGTCTCTGTTTGTTGTTATGTCGGGGCGCAGGGATTCGAACCCTGTCTAAATGGTCCCAAACCACTCGTGCTAGCCGTTGACACCACGCCCCGGATTTTTGCTAACTTTCATTAGCTTAACGCTAAAAGAGAATTTAGTCAAATGTCGATTTGACTTTTCCATTTTTTTAGTGTATACTTAAAGCATAGAAATAACGGGTGAAAACCGCGTTATTTTTTTTATTTTACTAACTAATTAAACTTGTAATCTTTTTTGCTTAATTTGAAGCAAAAAAGATGAAAAACAAAAATGAAAAGCAAAAAATGCACTGGTTGTTCTCATTGTGAGGCCAGAAAACAAGAGGAACATGCCAATGAAGAGTTTTCAATGGCAGTTTTGGTTTCTTTGGTTCCAATGTTGGTCTTCACCCTTTTTGGGCAAATAGGCCTCTTCTAGAGCGAAATTGCCAATTTGCTCGGCAAGGAAAAAGCCCGCAGAAAAAACTGCGGGCTTTTTTTGTGGGTCTTTTTGTGCTATGATGTGCATAATAAGTTTAATTTTCTTCAAAAAACAATCTTATGGCTGATATTCCCTTTACAAAAGGCATGGGGCTAAATAAAAGAATTTTTCGTAGAAGATCAGTGCTTAAATCAGCTGCCAATGCTAGAAAGAGTGTTGCGTACAAGTCACTGATGGAAAACAAGACAGTTGCGAGAGTTGTGAATAGAAGAGATGAAAAGAAAGCCTTTTATGGCGCTTTGCAAACGGAGGGCTTAGCCTCGGGCGGTCGAGGAATTACCAAAAAAGTCTTGAAAAAGGTTTTAGGCAGATTGGCAGTGGAAAATCATAAAGAGTTTAGTCGTCATGAAATGCAAGAGTTGGGTGAGGCAATAATTGGTGGCTCAGCTAGTTCGCGATTCATCCGTCCTAAAGAACAAACAAAATCAGCAGAAAGTAACAGTGGACACTCGGCGACTAGCCCTAGCAATAGTCAGCCACGCGCAGTGGTGGATATGAATCAAATCAAGGCTGAAATTTTGGCTAAAAGTGCGGCTAGTCGTGCGAATCTGGCGCAAACAAATCAAACAACTGCTTTGCCTTATTTAAAACTCATGCGAAAGGATGCAATGCTCAAGGAGGCACAAGCTAAAAATTTTGCTCAAGCACAAAATGGGAGTAGTGACAGTGAAAAAAATGAAAATTATGGCGTCGTGCCAAAATATCTGGAAAGTGTATATCATGATCGAAACAAGCAACAGGCGAATAAAGATGAGATAAAATCAAGGTTAGTCAGTTTGCAGGGCAACAACGATGAAGATAATGCTGAAAGTGAAAATGATTTGCAACGCTTGGCAGCATAATTTTTTTTGATTAATTTTTTTTGAAAATATTTTTATGAAAAACAAGAATCAGTTGGCCAATATTGCTCTTTATATCGCACTGGCTTTTTTGCTGAGGTTTGTGGTGGTGGGGTGGCTGGAAAAAGAAAATGTGCTGTTGCAGGTGTTGGCAATGCTGGCTATTTTTGTGGTTGGCATTGGCTGGGTTTTTCGAGGCACGGCTCAGGTGATTGAAGAAACCACGGATGTGCTTAAGGATCGGACGGGCTTGGTTGGCGGCTTTTTGCAATCATTAGGGACAGCTTTTCCAGATATGATTATTGGGGTGATGGCTGCAGTTTTGAGTTTGAGTGTGCGAAATTCTGATTTGACGCGTTCAATCAATTTGGCAGTAATCGCAGCAGCGGCAACTTTCGGTTCCAATATTTATAATATTATTCATGCAGTTTGGTGTGTTTTTCGCCAAAATCTTTCCAACACTTTAGATAAAGCGGTGCTGATGTTCCCACCTTTTAAAATTGGGGGCAAATTGACACCACTGCGCGAGCATGTCGCCAAACCATCCAAGCAAGAGATGGACGCTGCCATTAGTATTTTGACGGCGCTGACAATATTGACTGCATTGGTGGCAGTATTTATGGTGTTGTTTGGTCAAGTGGAAGCTTTGGACGGGGTGATGGCGGGAGATGTTTATGAGCTTACGCGTCCTGTGGGTGTGCTGCTACTTTTGTTGTGTGTGGGTACGCTGTATTATTTTCGCAAGAGCCAACGCCCAGAGTCGCTGGACAAAGACATCGTGGCGGAAGAAAAATATTATGCCAGTCAAAAAACGAGGCGCATTTGGTTGGACTTGGCGCTTTCAGGGATTGCAATATTGCTGGCGGCGGAAAGTATGGTGCGAGCTATGGAAGTTTTTGCACATTTGACACACTTGTCATTTGTGCTGACGGGAATTTTGGCTGGGGTTATTGGTTGTTTTGGTGAGATGTTGGTGGTGCACAATTTTTCGGTCAATCCTAAAGGACGCATTGGCGACGCGGTTGTGGGCGTGGCGATGGACAACATTGTCACCACACTGGGCGCTTCCATTGTGGCGGTGATGGGAGGAATTTTCTTGGGTGGCAATTCGCTGATCGTGATTTTTGTCTTGATTTTGGCAGGTAACACTGTTTTGATTCAGCAAATTTCGAAATTGAAAAACGCTATCAAATAACATTTAGGTTAATTCGAAAAAAAGTGGTATAATTTTGAGAGTTGAAAAGTTTTTTAATTTCCTAAAAATAAAAAAATGTTAGCAACAATAAAAACAAAGAAAACCACCAAAAGCACGGTAAAATCAATTGCCGCCAGCAAGACAAATCAAAGCGATTGGAAAAATTTGGTGCAAGGTTTTGTGGAAAATGTTTTTGAGCACTTGGGTGAAAATGTTTCCAGGAAAGTGCAGGCTTGGGTTTTGAGACTCAAGTGTCGGGTGGTTGCATTTTTGCTGATGAGTTTTGGGCTTTTGTATTTGTTGATCGGTTGCTCGATTTATGTTAATTCGATTTTGGGGCAAATTATTCCTGGCCTTGGCTATGTGGCAGTGGGCGTGTTGGCAATTTTGGTTGGAAGCTTGGTGGGGACTTTTAGAAAATAAGTTAAGTTAATTTTAAAAATAAAAAAATGAACAAACAACAAATCAAAAAAGCAGTAGTCAAAAATGTGAAAAAAGTGCAGGTTAAGAGCGCGGAATTTGAAAAAGTGGCCAAACGAGAATATGCCAAGATCAAAAAGCAATTGGATGTTACAGCCAAAAAAGTGGAAGGCTTCATCAAGAAGAATCCTGAGAAGGCAGTGGCAATTTCGGCTGGAATTGGTATGGCGCTTGGCACGATTGCGGGAATTTTGGCAGGCAAAGGAAAGAAGAAATAATCATCCAAACATTTAAACATCCAAGCATTTAAACAAAAATTCAAAAGGATAAATGTGGGAATAGTTTTTTGAAAAGGTGGGGAGTGATCCTCGCCTTTTTGTTTTTTGGGTGGACATTTTAGTTTTAAAATTGTAGGATAAGAGCGTATAAGGTCTAAATTATGGCTCATACGCAATTTATGGTTCCAGCCAAAGACTATTTCTGAATTTTTACGAGCTTGTTTGCTTTGGGGGACTTATGAGCGAGAGCGAGTACTGAGCGATTGGTTATAACTCCTAACCAAGTATGCGCGTCCTAAAAAGCAAACAAGGGAAGTAAAAATTGCTGACTTAGTTTTATAGAACCCTAATTTGCGTATGACCCTAAATTATCTTGTTATGCAATTCGAAATTGTTTCAACTCATCAGCCTGCGGGTGACCAGCCCAAGGCAATTGCAGACTTGGTGGACGGTCTGAAAAGTCGGGAAAAATTCCAGACGCTTTTGGGCGTGACTGGCTCTGGCAAAACTTTCACCATCGCCAATGTGATTGAAGCGGTGCAACGGCCAACGCTTGTGATGGCGCCAAACAAAACTTTGGCTGCCCAATTGGTGCAAGAATTTCGGTTGTTTTTCCCGAAAAATGCCGTGGAATATTTCGTGTCCTACTATGACTATTATCAACCAGAAGCATACATTGCTTCGACAGACACTTTCATCGAAAAAGAAACCCAGATCAATGAAGAGATTGACCGGTTGCGCCACGCCGCCACCAGCGCGCTCCTTTCGAGGCGAGATGTGATCATTGTGGCTTCGGTTTCTTGCATTTATGGTTTGGGGTCACCAGACTATTATCGCGAAGGAACGGTGGAAGTGGAAATTGGAAAAAAAATGACGCGCAGTGAGCTTATGGCGGGCTTGATTGAAATGCAATATCAGCGCAACGACATTTTGGCGCGCGGAAAATTTCGAGTCACAGGTGACACGCTTGAAGTGATGACACCAAGTCGCGAAGTGGTGACCAGAATTGAATTGGGCAACGGCACGGTTCAGAAGATTGTGGAATTTGATTTTTTGACGGGCGAAAATTTGTCGCAACTTGAAAGAACTTTGATTTTTCCCGCCAAACATTTTGTGGTGCCACGAGAATTGATGACTGAATCATTGGCGGAAATCCAAACTGAATTGGACGAATGGGTAGCCAAATTGAAAAAAGAAAACAAATTGTTGGAAGCTGAAAGAATTTCGCGTCGCACGCGGCAAGATTTGGAAATGATGCGCGAAGTGGGTTTCTGCAATGGGATTGAAAATTATTCGCGCTTTCTGACCGCGCGCGGGGCAGGAGAAGCGCCGTACACCTTGATTGACTATTTTCCGAAAGATTTTTTGATGGTGGTGGATGAATCACATGTGACCATTCCGCAAGTTAGGGCGATGTATGCTGGCGATCAGGCGCGCAAGAAAGCTTTGATTGAAAATGGTTTCCGTTTGCCGAGCGCGTTGGACAATCGACCGCTCAAATTTGAAGAATTTGAAGCGCGCATCAATCAAATGATTTTCACTTCGGCCACGCCGGCAGTTTATGAAAAAGAGTATTCCACCAAAATCACCCAGCAAATCATTCGCCCAACTGGCTTGCTTGATCCACAATTGGAAATCAAGCCTGCCAAAGGACAAGTGAAAGATGTTTTTGGGGAAATCGAAAAAGTAGTGGCAAAAAAAGAGCGAGTTTTGATCACAACTTTGACCAAAAAAATGGCGGAAGATTTGTCAGAATTTTTGAAAGAGCAAGGGGTCGCGACGGAATATTTGCATTCTGATGTGGACACGCTGGATCGGGTGCACATTTTGGAGGGTTTGCGTCGGGGGGATTTCGATGTGTTGGTGGGGGTTAATTTGTTGCGGGAAGGATTGGATTTGCCAGAAGTTTCTTTGGTGGCGATTATGGATGCGGACAAGGAGGGCTTCCTTCGCAGTGAAACTTCCTTGATTCAAACCATTGGACGGGCGGCGCGCAACATCAGTGGCCGGGTGATTATGTATGGCGACAACATCACGGGTTCGATGCAACGGGCGATTGACGAAACCAACCGGCGGCGCCTGATTCAAGCTGATTACAATAAAAAGCATCAAATTACACCACAAACCATCAAGAAAAATATCAAATCTTTCGTGGACCATGAAATCAATCCCTTGCCAGCCCCAGATTTTGCCAAACTGGAATCGCTGGAGGACATCGCGGGGTACATTAAGTTGAAGGAAAAGGAAATGAAAGATGCTGCGCGCTCTCTTCAATTTGAAAAAGCCGCCCTGATTCGGGATGAAATTTCGCAACTGAGAAAAATTCAAATGCGCGGAGCTTGACTTTTTGCTTTTTTAGGCGTATAATGAAAACATCAAAGTAAAAGAAGGCAAAAACGGGTGAAAATCTGTTTTTGCCTTTTTGTTTGAAAAATATGCCAAAAATAACCAAAAAAACAATCAAAAAGCCAAAAAAAGTTACCAAGAGAGGAAAGAAAACTCAAGTGGGTATTTTGACTTTTGGCGGGATCGACCCTGCTCAGGGCAGGATTCTGTTGCTTGTTTTGGGGATTGTTTCCATGTTTACTTTGATAGTTGTCAGCGAATTGACTTCCAAAAATGAAGAAGTGGAAATGGCTCAAATTGCACCAATTAGACCGATTGCAATTGTCAAAAAGCAAACTTCTTTTGAAAAAAAAGCTACTGATTTAGTTCAGGGTTATCCAATTGCTGAAATGACTCCGTATATTTTGTCAAAAGATCCCAAGGTGGCAGCTTTTATGATTGCGATTGCCAAGAAAGAAAGTGCATGGGGAAAAAGACACCCAGTGTCTGATGGCAAGGATTGCTATAATTATTGGGGCTTTCGGCTGAAGAGCGAAAAAATGGGCAGTGGAGGTCACACCTGTTTTGACACTCCCGAGCAAGCAGTTGATGTGGTGGCTGGCAGACTTGACGAGTTGGTTAATGAAGAGAATATTGATTCGCCGAAGTCAATGATTGTTTGGAAATGTGGGTATGGTTGTCAGGATGAAGTCAAAACTGTTTCAGAAAAGAAATGGATTAGTGATGTGGCGATGTATTACAGTAAGCTTGAAGGTTATTTATAAAGAAGATTGATTTTTTTAATAGAAAAAACCTGCCTAACGGCAGGCAAAAACAAAAACAAAAACAAAAAAGTAAAACAAAAAGATGGTGCGTGCGAATATTTCGTAGCACCTTTTTTGTTTGGCTGGGGCTTTATCTGAAAGTAAAATTATGTTATGCTTGAAAACATGTTATAATTAAGTAGGAAAAATTCACCCCGTTAAATAATAAAACTAAAAAATGACAAAAGAACAAATACTTAAAGAAATAAAAAAAGACAGAAATGTTACTATAAAAACATTGTCATTAAAAATTGGGATATCTGAAAGAAAAATTAAATTAAATATTAAAAAACTTAAATTAATTAAAAAATTGAAACGTGTAGGTAATAACAAAACAGGTTCCATTATTACCTATTTTGAATACTGCTTATTTTTTTTCCCAGTTACCTTTGTTGGTGTTGCAGCTCTCATCTTTTTTGCAATCTTCTTGCTTAATTCTATCGGCCACTAAGCGATTAACTAATTCCGTTGGCACTAATTTACCAGCATTCATATAACCAGAAACCTCTTCGGCCATAGGGTGATTTTTATCCGCCTTAATATTATGCAAAATCGTGCCAGTAGAAATATGTGGCACATCAAAGGTTTTGGATAATAAATGCGCCTGAGTGCCTTTTCCGGACACTGGAGGGCCTAAAACGATGATCTCAAACGGCTTTTCATTCTTAAACATAGCGAATAAATTATTAATTTTTATAGCTATATATTACAGGAAAAATACACTCTTGGCAA
>JBAXHR010000019.1:0-10777 GCA_037138835.1 Candidatus Moraniibacteriota bacterium
ATTATGTATTATGTATTATGTATTTCTCGCTTACATGTTTAGATGTTTAAATGTTTAAATGATTCTATGTTTAAATGATTTTATGTTTAGATGTTTAAATGATTTTATGCTTAAATGACCTTAATTGCAATCCCCTGTCCCATAATTGCAGGTGATCGTATTTGTACCTTTTGTCGCGCTATAAGTAAAGTTATTGTCAATCGTAGCGCCAGCACCAGCAGTCCACACCCAAATAGGTTTTGTGGTGATATCTGGCCAAGTCACACTATGCCCAGCAACACTGTTTGCACTACAAGCTGCTGTTGTTGGGCAACAAATTACAGCTCCTGTAGCGCGCGGACTAGCCTTTCCGCCATCATCTTGGCAAGCGACCAATTCTGGCATCACACTTGCCAAGGAAGAAAGCGCCGAGGCTTTTTTGGCTTTTTCAACTCCACTTCCCGCGTTGACCATCACCACCCCAGCCAAAATTCCGATGATTGCAATCACAATCAAAAGCTCAATCAAGGAAAAACCTGCCGACAAATTAACGACTTTTTTTTGTTTGAAATTGTGTTGCTTTTCTTCATTCATAAGACCATTATAATATAAAAAAATTAAAAATCAAAATTTAAAGTTGCTAATTAATCACCGTGGAAAGATTGTAAATCGGCATTAAAATTGCAAACACCAACACGCCGACACCAAGCCCCAAGAAAGAAATCATCACTGGTTCCAACAAGGCAGACAAATTGCGGGTGATCCGATCAGTTTCTTTGCCGTAAAAAACTGAGATATATTTCAAAACATCAGCAATTTTTCCAGAATCTTCTCCAATTTTGATCATCTGCACCACAATCGAAGGAAAATGAGGTGAGCGCGCAAGCACACTGCTCATTGTGCCACCTTTTTTGACCTCCTCCGCTGCCCGCAAAATCACTGCTTCATAAGCAGAACTGTTCACTACCCCGCCCACAAGTGTCAAGGCGCGCACAATTGGGATCCCACCAGTCAACAGCACCCCCAAATTCTCAGCAAAACGCGCCAGATAAACAAACTTGAAAATGTCGCCCACCAGGGGAATTTTCATTTTGAGAATATCCCACTCTTTTTTGCCTTCTGGCGTTTTCAAATACCAAACGGCACTTCCAATCAGTGCGATCAAAAAAAACAACACTGCCCACCAATATTGACTCATGAAGTCACCTGCTTGCATCAAAATTTTCGTGTACCAAGGAACCTCCGCCCCCAAGTCTTTGAACACAGCTGTCAATTTTGGGAGCACCACTGTGAAAACCACAAAACCAATAATAACGGCAGCAGAAAGCACAAAAAGTGGATAAAACAAAGCACCTTTGATTTTGGAATTGAGCTCGAAATTCTTTTCGCCATTGTCTGCCAAAAAAGAAACTGAGCGCTCCAAATTTCCAGAAAGCTCACCTGCCCTGACCATACTGATTGCCAAAGGTTCAAAGACATTTGGATATTTTGTCATTGCTTCTGAAAAGGGCATTCCGTCTTCCAAATCATTAATCATATCCCAAATAATTGTCCGCAGATACATATTCTCAGTCTGTTCAGCGACTGCCCGCATTGAAGTGATGATAGAAACTTTAGCTTCAATCAAAATTGACATTTGCCTGAAAAAAACAGCCACTTCACGCAAACTGATCCCCTCCCAAAGATGCTGTGCGAATTTCAAAATTTCTGGGATTTCACTCTCTTGCTGGATTGAGAGCAACAACATCCCTCTATCTTGCAACAAGGAAACAGCTGCTTCCTTGTTGCTGGCCTCAATGAATCCTTTTTTTGTAGCGCCTATTGAATTTTTTGCTTGGAAAAAAAATTTCATAAAATTATGAGACATCTCAACATTTAAGCATTTAAACATTTAAGCATAATTTTTATCTCTATGCTTAAGCATTTGTATGTTTACATGTTTGTATGTTTGTATGTTTGTATGTTTAAATGTTTATATGATCGTATGTTTATATGCTTAAATGATTATATGTTTGTATGCTTGTATGTCCCTAGTTTTTTCGCCCAATCAGCATCTGCAAATATTCCCGATTGTTGGAATACAAAAATGCATCATCTGCTGTTACCAAACCCTTCTGCACCAAATCAGCCAAGGATTTTTCCAAGGAAACCATCCCGTCGCGCAAACTCGTTTCAATCACTGAATCAATTTGATAAATCTTATTCTCCCTAATTAAATTCTCCACCGCATGATTGTTGATCATAATTTCCAAGGCCGGCACGCGCCCACTGCCCACTTTTGGCAGCAGTCGCTGTGAAACAACTCCCAGCAAAACACTGGCTAACTGCGAACGGACTTGATTTTGCTGGTGGGCCGGAAAAACATCGATAATGCGATCAATGGTCTGCGAAGTATCATTGGTGTGAAGTGTTGCCAAAATCAAATGCCCTGTTTCAGCGGCTGTCATTGCCGTGCTGATAGTGTCCAAGTCGCGAAGTTCACCAATAAGCACCACATTCGCATCTTCGCGAAAAACACTGCGCAAACCTTCTTGAAAAGATTTGGTATCTTTGCCAACTTCTCGTTGATTGATAATGCAGCGATCCTGCTCGTAGACATATTCAATAGGATCCTCAATGGTAATGATATGCTTATCTTGATTGTGATTGATAAAATCAATCAACGCAGAAAGAGTGGTTGACTTGCCGTGCCCAACAGGACCAGTTATCAAGAGCAGGCCTTGCATTTTATGCGTAAATTCATACAGCGCGGGTGGCAAATTCAATTCCTCCAAAGTCTTAATGCGCCCCGCTACCAAGCGCATCGCCACACTAATACTGCCTTTTTGATAAAAAACATTGGTACGAAAACGAGCTTTTTCCTCAAAGTTGTAAGAGAAATCCACCTGGCCTTCATCTTCCAATCTCTTTTTGTTTTCCTTGGTCATCAACACTTCGCTCAAGGCTTGCATATCCTCAATTGTCAAAATATTTTCCTGGGTAAGTGGAAAAAGTTTTCCGTCCAAGCGCAAGGTTGGATATCTGCCCACCACCAAATGCAAATCAGAAGCATTTTGCTGTGCCACCAAGCGCAAGAGATTTTTAATTCGCTGTTCGCTATTCAAAGTTGTCATTTTTTGTTTTTATGCTAGAAAACTAATTATTATTTTCAATTAAAATATTCATTGAAAGTTTTGTTATTATATCAGCTTTTACATTTTCAACAAAAGCCGAACTTTGGCCACAATTTCCGAGGGAATAAAATTCGATTTAGTTAGCAATTCATCGGCCCCAAAATCAAACGCTTCCTCAATTCTGATTTTCTCTGACACATTTGTGAGCATAATGATTGGAATTTTTTTCAATCGCTCATCGGCCTTGATGGATTTTAAAACTTCCATCCCATCCATATAGGGCATCATCACATCCAGCAAAATCACATCTGGAATAACTTGCTCCATTTTTTCAAGAGCTACCAAGCCATTTTCAGCCGCCATAACTTCAAAACCCTCTTGCTGGAAACGCGTCTGATAAATATCACGAATAAACATATCATCCTCAACAATTAAGAGCTTTTTCTTGTCCATAATATTTTAGTGACACTGTATAAACTTAGTTCTTGAAAACTAGTTACTACAACTGGCCACCCCACCCCCTTTGGAAGGGGGATTAAAAAATTAGTCAACTGTATTGGTTTATGAAAATCAAGCTTCGTCAATTTCCCCACCTATACTCATACTGCCTTCGGTCACTCTTTCAATTTCCGAGAGCGTTGTCAACCCTGCGATAGCTTTCAACATCCCATCTTGCTTCAAAGTAATCATTCCTTGTTTTTTAGCATACTCCAAAATCTCACCCTCATTGCCATTGTTCTCAGAAATAATTTCTTTCACATTAGCATCAATTTCCAAAGCTTCAAAAATCGCAACGCGACTCTTGTAGCCAGTGTTGCCACATTCTTCGCAACCCTTTCCCTCAAACAAAGAAATTCCATTGCTAAGATCGACACCGTATTTGGCCACATCTTCCCTTGAAATATTTTCAATTTGTTGAAGAATGTAAGCATTAATACTGCTTGAAACCTTGACTTTGTGTTTGCATTTTTCACAAATTCGACGCACCAAGCGTTGGGCTGCGACCACGCGCAAAGAAGATGCCAACAAAAAAGCTTCCACATTCATATCCACCAAACGCGGGATAGCTCCAGTTGAACTGTTGGTATGCAAAGTTGAAAGCACCAAGTGCCCAGTCAGGGCAGCATGAATTGTGAGCTCAGCCGTTTCACTATCTCGAATTTCACCCACCATAATAATATTGGGATCCTGACGCAAGATACTGCGCAAACCACTAGCAAAAGAATAACCAATTTCTGGGTTAATTTGACTTTGGTTAATTCCAGCGATGGAATATTCCACCGGATCCTCAAGTGTAATAATATTGCGATCTTCTTTATTCAGAACTTCCAAACAAGAATACAAGGTCGTCGATTTTCCACTCCCAGTCGGACCCGTAATTAAAATGATTCCAAATGGTTCTTTGATATTTTTAATCAAAATGTCCCCGCCCCTGCCTAGGATTCCCATTTTTTCCAAACTAGCCAATTTATTTTCCTTATCCAACAATCGCAATACGACCTTTTCGCCGTCCATTACCGGCAAAGTAGAAACGCGAAAATCAATAGGATGGCCACCTTCAACCACACTAAAACGCCCGTCCTGAGGTTTCCTTTTTTCATCTATTTTCAAATTGGAAAGAATTTTGATTCTAGAAACCACCGCCCGACCAACCTCCGGCGGAACAGCAAGAGAAGCATAAAGCACGCCGTCCACGCGAAACCTCACCCGATATTCTTGATCAATTGGTTCAATATGAATATCACTAGCCTTGCCTTCAATTGCATGCTTGATGATCACACTAAGCAATTTTGTGACAGGAGCTGATTGCACATTATTGGTCGCACTAACTTGCTTATTTTCACTAACTGAGCTTTCGCCCTCACCCTCTATTTGTCCATCATCCTTCAGAGAGTCAGCTGCCTCCCTAATTGCCTTTTCACTACCACCGGCATATTGAGTAATTATTTCCTGAAAAACAGCTGGCGTAATCAAATATAACTCAAATTTTAATTGGGTTTTTTGCGAAATAAAACGAAGCACATTAAGCGCGCTAATATTTTGTGGATCAATCAGTCCAACTTTAACATAGTTGCCTTTTTTTTCAAAAGCCACTATCTCGTTATTCTTGGCAATCTCTTCGGAGATAATCGCCAACACCGCAGGGTCAACGATGGTTGACCTTTCAAGATAAGGCAGATTTAATTTCTTGGCCTTTGCAATCAGGGCGCTCATTGAATAAGCCCGGCCATCAGAATTGTTGCTTGTCGATGTCTTATCATTATCATCCATTTTTTTGTCCTGAAAACTATTTAAAAATCAAACCTCAACTCCCGAACTCTTTTCAGCAAAAATAATCAAAAATCCAAAAAATAATTATGGAAGAAATGGATTATTGCTTCCAACCGCCCCAATTGCCACAGGATCCAGCGTTAAAGCAGGCACATCTTGAGAGATATATGCTTTCAAATCATTGATAACCTTTTCATCGATCTTAGCATCAAAACTAGCCATTTTTTCAGCACTAGCCTTGACCTTTTTCAAGTAACCAAAATCAACAGTCAACTTTGCTTCGAGGGTGAAAGTCTTAGTGCTATTGGAAGTGTTGTCACTGCTTGTTTTTTCATCGACTGTGATAGTGAGAGTTTTCAGTGAATTTAAAATTGGCAAATGTTGAACGGCATTGAAAAAATTTTTCAATTTGTCATAATCCCCTTGCACGCTTATAGAGACTGGGATATTTTGAATGATTTCATTAGCGCTGACACCATTCTGGACCGGCAAGGCTGGCACTAATGAACTCGGAAAAGCACCCGCACCTGAGTCAATCTGCCCCTTACTGCTCCCCACAAGACTAATGTCTCTCAGGAAAACACCCGAGCTGGAGGCTAGATAGTTCAATTGCTTGACAATTTTTTCCTCCATCTTTTTGTCAGTAAGATAGTTCAATACCGCTGAATTTTCACTTTCATTTTGAGCAACTTGCAGATTCATTTTTTCAATGGCTACTTTTCTATTTTGAATCCCTTGCAAAACCTCTTGGTTTTTTTGATATTGCAATTTACTATCTTGAAAAATGCTATATTGTGGCCACAAAAGAGTCCAGAAGGAAATTCCAGCAAAAATTAATGAAATAGGAAAAAGCAAATTTTTTAAACTCATCTTTTTTATTTTTTCACTGCCCCGTTTTGGAACACAAGCAGTGGGATATTTAATATTAAAAATTTTTCAGCTATTTGAGGATCATTTCCACATCGCATTTGATTCCTTTCATATCTCTTGTGATTTGACTTACCTCTACGCTTGAAAGAAATTCGGTTTGCTTAAAATTGAAAATTTGTTTTGCGATGATATCAAAATTACTTGCGTTTAAGGTAATTAGCAATTTCTTGTCAGTATGAGTGTAGGAAGAAAAAGTCACCCCTGCCACAACTGTTTTTGCCATCTCATTCAAAACCTCGTCGACCTCAATTTTCGATGCCAAATTAAGCTTAATTTGACTTAGTCTACTTTGCAAATCGACAATATTATCAGTGGCCTTATCTGAATTTAAAATTGCGCTATTCGAAACTATTTGCGCTTGTAGTTCCGTATCCTTTTGAACAGTAAGGTAAGTCATTAAATTTAGCACACCCCAGGCAATAAAAATCAATAACAGTGGCGCTATTGAACTGACTATTTGAAGTTTCACACCAGCGCCCGCCCTTTCCATATCTCGCTGTTCCTGTTGAAGATTAATTGTAGTCATATTTTTACGAAGTTACCGTTAAATTATTATTTTTTATTTTTGTTTATTTTTATAATCCTCTACTCCGCGCAGCGCCAATCCTAAAACTACCGTGAAAGAACCGCCCAAATCCTTGGTCAACGCAACCACCTCATTGTTGCCAATCGAAATACTGCGCCAAGGATTACCCATTTGAACTTTTTCACCCAACAAGCAAGCGAAATACTCCTCCATACCTTTCATCCGAGCCGTACCACCAGAAAGAATCACTGCTTCAAATTTGACGGTTTTGTTCTTTTCTCGATAAGCACTCATAATTCTGCGCAACTCACCCACAATCAAATCCAACACAGGTATAATAATCGCTGATTCGCTGTCATTCAGGATATCCTTCTCGCTTCGCTTGAAAATTTCAGCCCTTGCTCGAGAAATTTTCATCGCATCAGCAATGGCAGAGGTAATTTCTTCTCCGCCAGCATCGATATTGCGATTTATTTGGATAATGCCATTCTCAACCAGGATAATGTTTGTAGCGCGAGAGCCAATATCCACAATTAGGAAAGTTCCTTTCTCAGTGCCAACCAAAGCGCGCGCAATAGAGAAAGTTTCAATTTCAATAGCATTCACCTCCAGACCAACGCCCGTCACCAAGCGGTCATAATGTTCAATATCCTTCTTTGGTGCAGCCACTAAGAGCACTTTAATTTTTTCTTCAATTTTATTTTCAGCTTCTTTTTTGGGTTGCAATTTGGCTAATAAATCACTAGGGAGATTGGAATTGATATTTATCACCTTACCCGCGATGACTTCCCAACTCAACGCAATTTCATCAAGTGCACTTGGGATGTATTTGTGTGCCTCAAACTGAATCGCCTTGGTCAATTCCTCTTGTGACATACTTGGCAAGTCAATAATTGTAATTAAACCGCTAAAACCAGGCACTGCCACAAAAGCAGCTGTGGCTTTAATTCCCATCTTGACCAAAAGTTTTCCCAGTGACTCATTGAGTGTTTGTTTAAAAGAAGAAAGTTTTGTGCTATTATCCAGGGAGTTCAAATCAATCACACCATAATTTTCCAAATTAATTTTTTGTTCACGATAAGAAAGTTCCACAACTTTAATCGCAGATGTGCCAAAATCAATCCCAAGAAAATGATTTTTTTGTATTTTAAATAATTCAAACATATTTGTTTTTATTTTTTCCCCAAAAGAAATTTACTATAAATTTACTATTTACTATTTACTATTAAAATTATAGCATAGATTTAAAAAAGCAACAATGTCTTTTTTTAAAAAATTTTAAGTTATTCACAGGGTCTGCTTTTTGGGAAATCACTCATTCCATTACTTTCTTAAAAGCACTTTCCTTTCCTCAAAATATGCGCTCTTTTTTCACAATGTTTTCAAAATTATTTGAAAACATAAAATTATTTAGCCTAGACATCTGCTTTCCAATCCGTTGCCTTGGTTGCCAAACTGAAAACAGTTGGCTCTGTGAAATTTGTCTTCAAAAAATTCAACTCCGCGACCAGCAAGTTTGTCCGGTGTGTGAAAAAATTCTCACCCCTGTCGGACAATCATGCTTTAGTTGCAAGAGAAAATCACCTCTAGCTGGCATACTAGTTGCCTGTGACTATCAAAACCAGCTTATTTCCCAAGGTGTCCATTTTTTCAAATATCGATTCATTGATAGATTGGCTGAGCCCTTGGCTGAAGTAATGTTGCGAGCCATGCACGGGTGCGAACTTCCGCTGCCGGAGCTTATCATCCCCATTCCCTTGCATCCTCGTCGCTTGCGATGGAGAGGCTTCAATCAATCGCAACTACTAACAGCCTATCTGGCAAAAAATTTATTGCCAAATCTCGAACTGGAAACTACTGACAAAATTCTGCTTCGCCAGCGTTACACGCAACCTCAAATGAAAATCAAGAACCAGCATCATCGCCAGCAAAATGTGTACGAAGCCTTTGTTGTCCATAACCCAGAAAAAATCAGAGGCAAAAAAATTCTCTTGGTTGATGATATTGCCACCACGGGTTCCACTATTTTCGAATGCGCCCGTGTGCTCAAAGAGGCCGGCGCCAAGGAGGTTTATGCTGTTGTAATTGCCAGGCAAGGAGCCAAAAAGAAAACATAACCTCCTGAGAACCTAGAATCTAGATTCTGGAAGTTTTCTTTTTTATCCCAGCACATCCACTCTTTCCGACTGCGTAATTTTTTCATTTTTGCAATATCCTTCAGCCAACCAAAAAGCCAGTATTAGCAAAACTGCGCTAAACAAAAAAGGCCAATGAAAATTTCTAGCAAACAAAGCTCCCCCCAACAAAGGACCCACTACCATTGAGGCGGAAACGATGGAAGACGCCGTGCCCATCACTTCACCTCGCCTTTCCCCAGCGGAAGCTGCCATCGCGCTGGAAAGCACCACGCGCAAAGTTGATTGCGCCAAAGTAATCAGCACGCATCCCAGCACAAAAGAAACCAAATTGTGGAAATCCATCAGCAAAAAACTGCCTGCCATCACTGGAAAAAACCACACTTCCAATTGTTTTTCCGTGAAATATTTGAGCCAAATCTTTTTGAGAAAAATGGTTTGGTTGAAAACCAAAATAATCCCCATCCCCGCAAAAAAATAGCCAATTTGCGCCGCGGAAAAATCAAAAACTTCTTTCACAAACAAAGAAAAAATTCCATTCATAAGTGCAAACGCAGTGCCATACAGAAAAAAAGCCAAATAGCGCAAGCGCATAATTTTGTCCTTGGTAGCACGAAGCAGTGGCAGAAAAGGATTGATTTCAATTTTCTTGTCAAATTTTCCGCGTTGGTGATGCGTTTCTGGCAAGAAAAACCAAGCCCCAATCATGTTTAATAAGGCTAATGCGCCCACAAACCAAAAAGGCAGCACTGGTGAAATCGCCCCCAAAAGCGCGCCCAAAAATGGTCCCACGATCAAGCCAATGCCAAACACCGCCCCAATAATTCCCAAATTTGTGGTGCGCTCTTTGTCATCTTTGGCAATGTCCACCAAATAACTTTGCGCAATTGGAAAATTGCCCGCCGCCATGCCATCAATAATCCGACCCAAAAACAAAACCCAAACCGCGTTGGCACTGGCAAAGACAAACCAACCCAAGGCTGTGCTAGCGATGCTCAAAATCAACACTGGCCTTCTGCCAATGCGATCCGAAAGCGCCCCCAAAAAAGGTCCACTCACGAAAGAAAAAAGGGCAAAAGTCGCGAATAGTAGCGCCACCACAAAAGAAGAAACTCCAAAGCTTTCCACATAAAAAGGCAACACCGGGATAATCACCCCAATGCCCAGCACATCAATCAACACCGTCAACACAATAATCACTTTTTCCTTTTGAAATTTCATTTTGTTTTTCATTGTCTAATTTATTACCAAATGCAAGTTTAGCATATTTTTTATTTTACATCCGTTCGCCGAAATTTCTTTTCGCTTGATATGCTTGTTGCTCCTCATCCATTGGTGTGATGTGATATTTCACAATGGTAACTTGCGAGCCGCCATAGCAGTCACTGTCGTCAGTTTCTTCCAACATATTGCGAAAGTTTTTTTCATATTTCCGACCCTTGGCTTCAACTGTGAACACATCAAAATATTCCAGCGCTTCTTTCATCCCGTACTCCCCTTTCACATTCAAATTAATTTCCCGCTCGGCATTGCCCAAATCGTCAATCACGATTTTCACTTTTTCGCCGTCGAAAATTGCCACAACTTTGCCATCGCTCTTGCCATCGCTGAGTGAATTTTTCACCAGCTCCACCAAATAGTTTCCGATCGCATAAAGCTTGCCAGGACTGGCTGGCGTCTGCACCTGCTTGGAAATTTCTTTCCACCAAGTTCCCACCAAACTGCCCAGTTGGCTCGCCTGCGACGCTTTCAATTCCAAACTTTTTTCAAAAATTGTTTCGGTCATGTTGGCTGTTTTTAAAATAAATTAATCCACCCACCCC
>JBAXHR010000020.1:0-10710 GCA_037138835.1 Candidatus Moraniibacteriota bacterium
GGGCACGGGTGGGCATTTGTTTCCGCTGGTGGCGGTGGCCAAAAAAATCAAAGAAAAACTTGGACCTGAGGTGGAATTTTTGTATGTGGGCAGTGGCGCGGAAATGGAAAAAAAAGTGATGGCCGAGGAAGGCATCAAAACCAAGTTTGTGCTGAGTGGCAAAATTAGGCGTTATTTTTCGCTCAAAAATTTTGGGGATTTTTTCAAAATGCCAATTGGTTTTTTGCAAGCTTTGTGGATCTTGTTTATTTTTGCACCTGATGCAGTTTTTTCCAAAGGTGGTTTCGTAGCGGTGCCCGTGGTGTTGGCAGCTTGGCTTTATCGCATTCCAATTTTGATGCATGAATCCGATTCAATTCCTGGGGTGGCCAATCAATTTTTGTCCAAGCTTGCCAATCGCGTGGCCGTGGCTTATCCTTCAGCGGAGCAGTATTTTCCTGCTGAAAAAGTGGCGCTCACTGGCAATCCAATCCGCTTTGAAGTGACTGAGGGTGATGCGATGATGCTCCGAACTCAATTGGAATTCACGGCTGGGCGCAAAACTTTGTTGGTGTTGGGTGGCAGTCTTGGTTCGCAAGCGATTAATGAAGCGCTAACCAACATTTTGCCTCAACTTTTGCACAGCTATCAAATCATCCACCAAACTGGAGCGCAAAATTTTGACCAAACCGTGGCCGAGGCGGCCAGGCAAGGAGTGAAAGCTGGGCATGGCGGATATTGGGCAGTTCCATTTTTGAATGCCAATCAAATGCGCGATGCTTTTGCCTTGGCTGATTTGGTGATTAGTCGCGCAGGTGCCAATGCAATTGCCGAGATTGCAGCCAATGGCAAGTCAGCAATCTTGATTCCCCTGGAAAATAGTGCCAATGGCCATCAAGAAATGAATGCTTTTGCGCTGGCAAAAATTGGAGCAGCCTTGGTTTTGGAACAACCGAATTTGGGTCAGCATTTGCTGTTGGAAGAAATTGAAAAATTGATGAAGGATGATGATTTGAGAACCAAGATGGGTCAGCAAATCAAAACATTTTATCATCCCAACGCCGCCGATGTGCTGGCAAATGGAGTGATTGAATTGGCAAGGAGATAAATTGTTACATTGTTAAATTGTTAGGGGATAAAATAGTTTAAAGGTGTTAAAAAAACTGTCTTTGCGAGTCCGCCAGCTGGCGGACGAAGCAATCCAGGGCGGAGCTCTGCTCCTTTTTTCTCACTCCGCTCAGGGCGGATCGCGATGACAAGTTGAGTTTATGTTTGAGTGATTGTATGTTTAAATGATTTTATGATTATATGATTTGATGTTCCACTGGGGAGAGTTTTTTGAAAAAGTGGGGAATAAAAAAAGCCGTCTTCTCTGGTTAGGAGAAGACGGCGTGAAAAGGAGTAGATATTAGCATTCACTCTCTCTTTACAAATTTAAGTGCTAATAAAATTCTTGCTAAGTTTTTTAATAATATGGAAATTAAAAAATCGCCTACTTTGCTGAGTAGGGTAAAAATCACCCCAAATAGCACAATGAGTACCAACATCGCACACACTATGCATGCGAGCTCAAAGAGTGACACTACTCCATGTATTGCGGTGCCACTCCATAGGTTACTGAATCCTATAAAGCTCAAGCCTAAAAAGCAAATTGCCAACACTGTTAGCAATGTGTAACCTTTCCATGTAATTTTCATTTCTTACTCCTGGTTGTGGTTGAATGAACTATAAATAAAAAATTTAACTATAACTTTGAATTATACACCCAAACGCAGAAAAAGTCAAGAGATAGGGACCACGGGATTTTGAAGGGGGAGAATTTGCTTTAGGAAAGGGAAAATTGGCATATAAGCATAAAAACATTTAAGTATTTGAGCATTTAAATACTAAAACATTTTAATAAATCGTCATCGCGAAAATTTTGTACTCAAAATTTGTGGCGATCCAGGGCGGAGCATCCCTCTGGATTGCCACGCCTGAGTACAGGCTCGCAATGACAATTAAGTTTTTGTACATTTGTAATTGATTCGTATATTCGTAGGATTTTTGTATTTTTGTAATAATTTTGTAATTTCGTAGGAGTATGAATATTAAAGACCTGAAAAAAGTTTATTTGGTGGGAATCAAGGGCGCGGGGATGACGGCGGTGGCGGAACTTCTGAAAGGGAGAGGAATCCAAGTTTCTGGCTCGGATACGAGCGAGGTTTTTTATACTGATGCAATTTTGAAAAAAAATGAGATTGCTTTTTTTGAGACTTTCGAGGCAGGGCATCTCGAGGGCGATTTTGACGCGGTGATTTTTTCGACAGCGTATAGCGTGGAAAATAATGTGGAATTGCAAACGGCCAAAGCGAAAAATTTGCCGATGCTTAGTTATCCAGAATTTTTGGGGATGCTTTTTCGGGAAAAATTGGGCATTGCAGTTTGTGGCAGTCATGGCAAGACCACCACTTCGGCGCTTTTGGGGCAAGCTTTGCAAATGGCTGGCGCTGACCCAACGGCTTTGGTGGGTAGCAAAGTGCTGGGCTGGGACAGTAGCGTGCTGGCTGGCAAGGGCGACTATTTTGTGGCAGAGGCAGATGAATATCAAAACAAGCTGCGATTTTATGATCCTTGGTCAGTGATTTTGACCAGTGTGGATTGGGATCATCCAGATTTTTTTCCAACTTTTGCAGATTACAAAAAAGCTTTTCAAGATTTTGTGGCCAAAATCCCCAAAGCGGGTTTTTTGGTGGTTTGGGGAGACAGTGTGGACACTTTGGAAGTTGCCAAGGCGGCGACTTGCCAAGTTTTGAGTTATGGCTTTGGGCAGGAAAATAAATATAAAATTTCAAATTTAAAATTACAAATTTCAAATCAAGATCTAATTCATCAATCCTTTGAAATAGAACGCAGTGGGCAGAATCTAGGGACATTTTTAACGCCACTGGCTGGCAAGCACAATGTGCTCAATTGCGCGTCCGTGGTGGCACTTTGTCACGCCATGGGTTTGGACTTGGCCAAAGTTGCTTTGGCGCTCAAGCAATTTCGCGGAACTGCTCGCAGGTTTGAGCAGGTGGGAACTTTCAAAAATGCCATTTTGATTGATGATTATGCGCATCACCCAGATGAAATCAAAGCGACTTTGAGTGGTGCAAGGGCGCGCTTTGGCGAGAAAAGAATTTGGACGGTTTTTCACCCGCACACTTTCACTCGCACCAAAGCACTGCTCCAAGATTTTGCGCAAAGTTTTGATGACACGGACAAGGTGATTGTGATTGACATCTATGGCAGTGCCCGTGAAGCGCACGGTGGGGTTTCTTCGGCGGAGCTGGTGGCGCTGATTAACAAATATCAATTTGGCAAAGCGCAGTATCTTGCTACAATGGAAGAAGTGGTTTCTTATGTCAAAGAAAATGCTGGTGATTTTGAAGTTTTGATCACTATGGGCGCAGGGGATGTTTGGAAAGTGGCTCAGAAATTGCTGCATGGTTAAATTGTTACATTGCTAAATATATGGAAAAAAAATCCTTGGAATTGTTGAAAAAAATCAGGGCGGGATATTTTGCGAAATATTATATTTGGCTGATTCTAGGGTTGGCAGGATACAATCGCTTTAGAGGTTTAGTTAACAGGGATTTTTGGTATGATGAAGCGTTCACGGGGGTGGCGGTGAAGGAAAAATTTTGGGATATGATTGTGATGACCATCAATGATGTGCATCCGCCACTCTATTATATGGCGCTCAAAGCTTTTGCCTTCTTTTTCAACTATAGCGTGTTCGGCATCAGGCTTTTTTCGGCGATTTTTGGGGTGCTGTGCGTGTGGGCGCTTTATTTGCTGGCCAAGCAACTTTTCAATGAAAAAGTCGGACTTTTGTCAGCGCTAGTTGCAACGCTTTCGCCCTTTGCTATTCAATATTCCCAAGAGGCTCGCATGTACACGATGCTGGTTTCCTTGATTTTGTTTGGAGCATATTTTTTTGTGAAAGGTTTGCAAGCTGGCAAGCGAAAAGATTTTCTTTGGTGGGGATTTTTCACGGGACTTTCGATGCTCACGCACTATATGGGCATTATTTTTGCCACTGTGTACGCACCGGTTTTTGTGATTTGGAAGATGGTGGAAATTGATTGGACAAGTGGAGGAAGTTTTTTTGTCAAAGTGAAAAAACTTTGCAAAAAAGTTTTGGCAACCAAAGAAATTTTTTGGGGATATGCAACGGCCTTTATGGTTTTTCTGCCTTGGCTGAAAATGTTTGTGCATCACATTTCCATGAAAGGCACGAATCTGAGTTGGGTCAAGATTGCCAGTTTGGGCGACATTGTGGTGAACATTCAAATGTTTTTGTTCGGCACGCCCTTGGGGGAAATGTCTTCAGGGATGCCTCAACCCAATGAAATGCGAGGCATTGCGCATATTTCCATTCGGATGGTGTTGGCGATGCTGTTTGGCATTGGAATTGTTTATCTGCTTCGCAAAGAAAAAAAGTTCAAGGTGGTCAGTTTGCTGATTTTCTCCCTAGGTTTCATGGGGATTATTTATGGTCTTTCCGTGACGATGCCAGAGCAACAATATTTTGTGGCGCGCTATTTGCTTCCAGCTGCTTATTTCATTTTTATTTTCATTGGACTTTGGCTTTCACGACTCAAGAATTGGGTGGTGGTTTTGCTTTTCGCAATTTATTTGGGCTTGATTGTCTTGATTGTGCCACTGAAAAATTCGCAAGGTTACAATGAAATGATTTTACACTTGGACAAATATCAGAACAATAATTTTTACATTTTCACGGCTTTTGACTATGTGATTACGAAATATTATTTGGGCGGTCAGCGGTTGACGCTGTTTAATCAAAATTGGCCTGGGTACAATCCTTCTTTTTGGGCAGCCATCGGCGGCGGGCTCAAGCGCACTGAAAATCAAGATGACATTTGCAATGATCCCCAGGCGCTCATTATCTCCAACACGCCCCTGCGTGACAGTGATTCTTTTTCCACCCAAGGTTGGGTGCTGGTTGATAAATATAGCAATATTTTGATTTATAGGTTTGAGCGGTGAAGCTCGAAAGCCACAACTTGACTATATTTTTATTCGTAGTACACTACGAATAAAAGGCATTTAATTCGTAATACAAACCGAATGTTTGAAAAATACATTACAGAACAAAATACACATTGGCAAGAAGGTTTTTTTGCAAGTGGCTTTTCAAGAGAGGTGACTACCAAACTTGAAAAGCTGGTTGCGACGCGTCAAATTTTGGCGATTTTGGGTGTGCGTAGAAGTGGAAAATCAACTGTTTCCAAACAATTGATAAATTATCTTATCAAACAAAAAAAGGTGAATCCGCGCAATATTCTCTTTTTAAATTTGGAAGATCCATTCCTCTATGCCCTCAGGGAGGATCCGAATAATTTGCAAAAAATTTTTGAGCAATATTTGCTGATGATGGAGCCACAAGGAAAGGTCTTTGTCTTTTTGGATGAAATTCAGTTTTTTGAGGGTTGGCAAGTTTTTGTGAAAGCAGCTTATGAAAAAGGAAAAATAAAGTTTTTCATCACAGGTTCAAATTCCCAACTGCTCTCGCAAGAAATGGCCACCTTGCTTTCTGGCAGATCTATTGCCAAAAATATCTTCCCTTTCAATTTTGGAGAATTGCTAGGGGTCAAAAATGTAGCCCATCTTGAGAAATTTGATGTCTTGCAAAATGCCTTGGTAATTGAGAAAATTTTTAAGGGTTATATTAAGGATGGGGGATTCCCAGAAGTTGTTTTGGAGAAGAAAAATGAAATAAAAAAAGAGCTTTTGATAAACTACTATAAAAATATTTTGTATCAAGATATCATTCCCAGGTTTGAAATCAAAAAAACTCAAGATATTGAAAATTTGTTGCTGTATCTTTTTTCCAATATAGGAAACGGTTATAGTTATAATTCATTGGGAGAATATTTGAAAATTCATGATAAAACAGTCAAGGAATACATCAGTTTTTTTGAAAAATCTTTTTTGCTTTTTGAAATTTCAAATTATCAATATTCCATAAAAAAACAAGAGAATTTTCCCAAGAAGGTTTATGCTGTGGATAATGGCTTTATCAATGCAGTTTCGTTTGCTTTTAGTGAAAATTATGGCAGATTATTGGAAAATCTGGTTTTCATCAAATTGTTGCAAGCTGGCAAAAAAGTCTATTATTCAAAAGGCAAGCATGAATGTGATTTCGTGATTAAACAGGGGTTGAAAATTTCACAGGCTATCCAAGTTACCAAGCAACTTGATGCACAAACTGAAAAAAGAGAAATGGCTGGTCTGCTTGAGGCGATGGAGAAGTTTGATCTGAAGGAAGGATATTTGTTGACCAAGAATCAAGAGGAAGAAAGAAAAATCGGCAAAAAAACAGTGCACATTTTACCAGTTTGGAAATGGATGCTGATTGAGTAGGTTGGTTTTGTATTGATTGAATAATACGCCAATATTTTGATTTATAGGTTTGAGAAATAACAAAAATTTATTTCGGGGTGTGCTCTGAATAAAAGCATGTTTATTCGGGGTGTGATAGGAATAAAAATAAGAAACTATTCGAAGTTAAGAAATAAAAATAAAATGCAAAAACAAACATATAATTTGACCAAGGAAGAGGTTTTGAAAAAATGTGGGGCAAGCGTGGAGGGCTTGACAAGTGAAGATGCGCGGGAGAGGCTTGAGACAGCCGGTTTTAATGAGGTTGAAAAAAAACAAAACTGGAGTTGGTTTTCAATTTTGGTGGCACAATTTAATGATGCGCTGGTTTGGATTTTGCTGGTGGCAGGCAGTCTGGCTTTTTTGTTTGGCGAATATCGCGACACCACCATCATCTTGCTAATCGTCGGCATCAACGCTTTGATTGGTTTTTTTCAGGAATATCGAGCAGAAAAAACCTTGGAACATATTCAAAAATTGACCAGTGATTTTGCAATTGTTTCGCGCGATGGCGAAAGAATGGAAATTGATGCCAAATTTTTGGTGACAGGCGATATTGTTCATCTGGCCTCTGGCGACACGGTGCCGGCAGATGCCTATTTGCTGGAAGGTTATGATGTTTATGTCAATGAATTTATTTTTACAGGCGAATCCAAGGCGGGCAAAAAAACTTTGGGCGCGCTATCGGCAGAAAATTTGTCGTTAGCGGATATGGACAACATGCTTTTCATGGGCACTACTTTGATGCGAGGTACAGCGGTGGCGGTGATAACTCAAACTGGAATGCGAACACAGTTAGGAACAATTGCCAATTTGGTGGCGGAGGTGAAAGAAGATGAGACGCCACTGCAGAAACAAATGCGAGTGCTGGGTAAGGAAGTGACAGTGGCAGCGTTGTCGATTGGGGTGTTGGTTCTGATTACGGGGTATTTTTCTGGCGCTTCGCTTTATAATAATTTTTTGTTTGCGTTGGCGCTTTCAGTTTCGGTGGTGCCAGAGGGATTGCCGGCTGCGATTTCGGTGGCACTTTCCTTGGGGATGAAAAGTTTGTTGGGGCGAAATGTGTTGGCGAAAAAATTAAATGCCGTGGAAACTTTGGCATCCGTGGATATTATTTGCACTGACAAAACTGGCACCATCACGCGCAATGAATTGATGGTGACCAACATTTTGTGTGGACAGGAGGATTTGACCGTGGATGGGGAAGGCTATGCAAGCAAAGGTGATTTTTTTCTCTTTGGACGCAAAATTGAAACTGCCCAGAATTTGCCTTTGCAAAAACTTTTGCAAATTGGCGTGCTTTGCAACGATGCGGATGTGGTGGAAAAAAATGGTTTATGCTCGATCTCTGGCGATCCGACGGAAGGCGCGCTTTTGGTGGTGGCGAAAAAGTTTCAAAATGATTTGACTTTTTTTGGGCAAGACTTGGAAAAGATTGATGAAAATCCTTTTTCTTCTGAGCGAATGCGAATGAGTGTGATTTTCAGAAATAAGCAGGATAAGGCAGTGACGGCTTTTGTGAAAGGTTCGCCAGATGTGCTGTTGGAACTTTGCACGAAAAAACAAGTGGAGGGTAAATTGGTGGAATTTACAGCGCAAGACAAAGAAAGAGCGCGCAACAGTTTTAATGCGATGTCACAGCAGGCTTTGCGGGTGCTGGCTTTTGCGGTGCGCGATTTGACTGCTTGCGAGGAAAGTGAATACAAGGTACAAGCGGAAAAAGATTTGGTTTGGATGGGAATGATGGGTATGATTGACCCGCCTCGTTTGGATGTGCACAAAGCTATTGCGCAATGCATACGCAGTGGCATCAAAGTGATTATGATTACAGGCGATTATGAAATCACAGCCAAGGCGATTGCCCGCAAAGTTGGACTTTTGAAATCGCCACATAGTGAGGTGATCAATGGTCAGGCCTTGGACAAACTTTCAGATCAGCAACTGATGGAAAAAATAAAAAGCAGAGAAGTGGCGTTTGCCCGCATTGCGCCTGCGCAAAAATTGCGCATTGCCAGCGCACTCAAGCAAGCTGGCTTTGTGATTGCGATGACGGGAGATGGGGTCAACGATGCACCAGCGTTGAAAAGGGCTGATATCGGCATTGCAATGGGGAACATTGGCACGGATGTGGCCAAGAATGCGGCCGATATGATTTTACTGGATGATAATTTTGCTTCAATTGTGGGCGCCATCAGAAAAGGTCGCACAATTTATCAAAATTTGCGAAAATTTGTGTATTATGTTTTCACTTCCAATGTGAGTGAATTTTTCACGGTGGTGTTGGGGGTTTTATTCGGTTTGCCAGCGCCAATCACAGCAGTTCAAATTCTGGCGATTGATCTTGGAACGGATATTTTTCCATCTTTCTCTTTGAGTCTTGAGCCTTCTGAGCCAGATATCATGGAGCGTAAACCGTTTAAGGCCAAGGAGAAAATTATCAACAAAGCTGGTATTTTCAGGCTTTTGGCGGTTGGTTTCTTGATGGCAATGGGGGCAGTGGTGGCGTTTGTGCTTTCAATGAAAAGAGGAGGCTGGGATTTCGGCAATAAAATTGATCCAACTAGCGTACTATATTTGCGTTCAACCACAGTGGTTTATGCGGTACTTTCAATGAGTCAGATGGCCAATTTGTTGGCAGCGCGCAGTGAGAAGCTTTCGGTTTTCGCAATTGGTTTTTTCAGAAATATTTATGCTTTGGGGGCAATTGGCATTTCGGTTGGAATTTTGCTATGCTTTATTTATGTCCCATGGCTTGCGCAGTATCTGCATATGGTGCCAATCGCTTGGCAAGATTGGGTGGCAGTGGCGGTGACGACTTTGGCAGTTTTGGTGCTTGAGGAGGTTAGGAAGTGGAGGGACAGGAAATAAATTGTTAAAATGTATTAAAACTATGCTTAATATTCAAGAAAAAATTCCGTTGGCGCCACTGACTTCTTTTCGCATTGGCGGGCAGGCGCAGTATTACGCAGAAGTGAAAACTCTTGAAGATTTGAAGGAAGCGTTGCTTTTTGCCAAGGAAAAATCCTTGCCTTATTATGTTTTGGCGGGTGGGACAAATTTGCTGATTAGTGACAGTGGCTTTGCGGGTTTGATTGTTCGGATGAAAATTAATGAAATAACTATCAATGTAGATGGAAAATTGGAAGCCAGCGCGGGCGTACCGTTGATTAAGGTGATCAATTTTGCGGCCGAAAATGGTTTGAGTGGCATTGAAGCTTTGGCTGGGGTTCCTGGGACTTTTGGCGGTGCGGTGCGGGGCAATGCTGGTGCTTATGGGACAGAGGTTGGTAGCTTCGTGCTTGAAGTGAGTGCGATAAGCAGTGAAACTTTGGGAATTGAAAAATTCAAAGGCCGGCAATGCGATTTTGTTTATCGCTCGAGTATTTTTAAAAAAAATCCAAATTTGATTGTAATTTCAGCTTCTTTAGATTTGACGGTTTCCAATAAAGAAGCTTGCCAAGCCAAGGTCAAGGAAATTGTTTTAAGCAGAACCAGCAAGGGTTTGCAAGGTGCCAAGAGTGCAGGTTCATATTTCATGAATCCAAAAATTGCTGATGAAAAATTGCTCCAAGAATTTGAACGGGAAAAGGGCGTGCCTGCGCGCAATGGGGTTGTGCCTGCTGGTTGGATTATTGAAATGGCAGGCTTAAGGGGCAAAACCATTGGCGGCGCGCAAGTGAGTGAGGCGCACACGAATTATCTTATCAACACTGGCGAGGCTACCGCAGAAAATGTTATAATGCTAGTAAGCTTCATCAAGCAACAGGTGCGCGATCAGTTTGGCGTGCAGTTGGTGGAAGAGGTGAATTATTTGGGATTTTAATTTTTTAATTTTCAAAAATATGAGCACAACAGAAAACTTGAGATTTTTGTTTAAGGGGTTGACGCTTGATCAAAAAACCAGAGAATATATTGAAAAGCGCTTGACTAGTTTGGACAAGAAATTTGCAGAAGATGTTTTGTTGACGGAAGTGGAAGTTGATTTGGACAAAAAAGGAAAATTTCGCGTGGAGGTGATGATCAAAACTCCGCACAATCTTTTTCGCAGTGAAAACACCACCGAAAGCGTGGAAGCCTCAATTGATTTGTGCGTGGAGGAGTTGGAGCAACAAATTGTGCATCAAAAAGACAAAGTGCGCACCATTCGCAAACGCGGGGCAATGTCGCTCAAAAAAAAATTAGTGATTGATAGCGACGCTAGATTTTAAAAAGTAACAATACGAAGTTAAGTGAGTTGTTGGTGGTTACAAGGAGGTCGAGCCTCCCTAATGGAGGCTCGACCTCCAACGATTATCTACCACT
>JBAXHR010000021.1:0-10517 GCA_037138835.1 Candidatus Moraniibacteriota bacterium
GTGTTGGAATCCGTGACATATTGATAGCCATTTTTTGAGCCACCGATAGCCTCGTTGAAATAGGAAGTGTAACTTGGATAAGCCAGAACTGCAGCGCCGACTTGCCAGCAAAGCAAAATGGCAAGAATAATTGCCAGTGTATGTCCAGCCTTGGCTTGTTTTTCTTTGATGAGCTCAAAAACTTTTTTGGAGATCAGTAGATAGGCAAAAGGCAAAATCGGAAACAAATGCCGGAAGCCAATGTTGAGGCGTCCTTGAATGCTCATGAAGGCATAAAGCAAGATGAACAGAAAAAGCGTGTAGGAAACCAATGATTTGCGCAAAAAGTTGCCAATTTTTTCACCCAGTTGTTTGCGAGCGACAATGCTGGTGGTGATGATTTGCTTAAGCGTATAAACCAAAGCAAAGATAATCAAGAACAGAAATGGGATGGTTTCCTTGATCAGGAAAACCGTTGGGAAATAGGCGATAAAGCCATTGCCAACTTGTCTCATAAAATAAGCGCCGTTACCACCGACCACGCGCTTGACCATCCAAGCTGGGCCAAAAGCATAGTTGGCAAGTGGTTGCAAAAGCGGAATATTATTAAGACTGTGCAACGCGTTGTTGGTGAGCGCTGATTGAGGGTTGATATTGTCAACAGCAAAGAAAAAATCAATAGTTTGATCAAAGGTTTCTTTGGGTATAGCATAATTGTTGATTTTGTAAACCAGCCAAATTACCACGGTAGCCACGGCAAAAGCGCCAAGGGCTTTGAGCAGATACCAACCAAAGTTGCCAAGGCGAGTTTTCCAATTGTTTTCACCTTCCCGATTATTTTTAGCCAAGCTATAAACAACCAGCGCAACCCCAAAAATTGGAATTGCCAAAATGGAAGAAAATTTGCTGACCAAGAGAAGTCCCAAGAACAAACCGCCAAGCACCATATTTTTCCAGGTTGGCTTTTTGAGAAATTTGAGAAAATAATAAAAAGCAAAAGTCAAAAAAGCCGCCACTCCCAAATCAGTGGTCACAAAATGATTGTGTCCCAAGATGTTCGGGTCAAAGGCATAAAGCGTCAAGGCAAGCAGGCCGGCTGAAGTGCCAGCCATTTCTTTGCCCCACTTGAAAAGAAAAAGTCCCAACAAAATCGAAAGCAACACAATCGGCACGCGCGACCAGAAAATAATTTCATCGGCATTGTTGCCGGCCTCATAAAGCAAATGGCGACCAGCGGCCCATTGACCTTCATCCCACATGTTGGGCAAATCGCCAGTCCAGAAAGGCTCTTTGGTGTCAAAATTCAAATGCAAAAAAAGCAGTGGCAAGCCCGCCAAGTCTTTGATGAGTGGTGGATGCTCAGGATTGAGGCGCGTGTCGTGTTGGGAAACATAACTGTAACTAGCAGGAATGTGGGCAACCTCATCAAAAGTGGCGCTGTCATTTTTGGCATTAAGAAGCGACACGGTCGCGAAAAAAATCAAAATGCCCGCCACGATAAATTTGTAATATTTGTCAATAAATTTTTCCATAAGGTTTTTTTGTTTTTGTTTAGGCTTAATTATGTTTAATCATGGCGTGTGTCATTCTGAGCGAAGTGAGTCCGACCAAGGGGAGGATGAACGCAGTCGAAGAATCTGAGTCATTTGTAATTTAATGCAGATCCCTGCCTACCGGCAGGCAGGCTTCGACTGCGCTCTGACACTTTTGGGTGTCGTCGCTTCGCTCCCTCCAAAGGCGGGCAGGCAGGATGACAAGGGAATGGCTGTTATTGTTAGTATTTTAGCGTATAAAAAATATCTCCAAATTTATTCTTGTGCTCTTGGAATTTAATTCCAGGGAAACGGTCGCGGGTGGCATTGATAAAATCCCAATCAGGATTAGTGAAGATGATCACGAAATCAGTTTGACTTCTTGGGGAAATATTTTCAACTTGTCCGGGATAAAAATAGGCAGTGTTTGGCAAATTGGGATTGAGATATTTGATGGTGAGTCGCTCCATGCTACCTGTGACGATATTTTTTTCAGCAGTTTCGGGAAATGTGCGCAGATAGTTGGAAACTTCTTTGAGATTGCCTTGGAAGCCACTGTGTTGGGCAGGACTATTGGCGAAAAAGACAAAATATTTCACCGTATCAAAAATGGCAATAAACGCAAAGGCAAAAATCAAAAAGGAAATCAAAAAAAGTTTGAAAGAATGTCCAAAGGCGTTGATTTTTTTGAAGAGCCACAAAAAAGAAATTGTTGACAGCAAAATCACAACTGGCAAAGTTCCAATGGCGCGCAAGGCGTGTGGGTTGCCTTCGTTGGCGAGAAATTCTGGAATCAAAAGCACGAAAAACCAAGCCAGCAAAAAGCCGTAGTGGGCAAATTTTTCGTCGCGAATATTTTTTTTGAAACGCGCCCATAGCAAATGGAAGAATTTTACCAATGCATAAATCAAGCCCACTGCAAAAGCCACGCCTGTGATTGGATTGAGCAGGGGATAGGGTGGATAGTTGTGGCGGATATTTTGGTCGCCAACCAAATTATATTTGATCAAAGAAAGGCCAAAAGTCTTGGCAACTATCGGCAACAAATTTCCATGGTTGACCTCGGGATTCAAAATGGAAACTTCACTGGTGCGCGATGCATAATGTTCTGGATGTAAATAGAAAAAATCCAACAGCATTGGCGCTGAAGTGACAAACATTGCCAAGGCAAAAACCAAAGTGTGTTTCCAAAAGTTTTTCAAAAAATTTTCACGGGCAATGAGCAAGCAAATGAAAAGCACAATCAGCACCAAGGGTGAAACGCGAAACGCGATGTAAGTGTGAAGCCCCAAGCCATAAATGAAGCCTGCCAACGCAAAATCGACAAATTTTTTGGTGCGCAACCCTCGCCAAAGGAAATAGAAAGCAAAGGTCAAAATCAGTGGCACCATGATGGCGCGAAAACCAATGCGCGAAAAGTTGATTGCCCAATAGGCAAAAGTGGTCAGATATGCTCCCGTCAGCCCTGCCAGATAACTGCCGAAAAGTTCCTTGGCGAGCAAAAAAATTCCCAGCACGGTCAAAGTCCCGAAAATAATGGAAGGCAATTTGAGCGCAAAAGTGGTGCTACCAAACATTTCAATCGACATGGCTTGAATATTAATAAACAAGCCTTCGCGACCATTGTTGCTTTCATAAAAAAGTTTGTACTGCCCCGTGGCGTTTGCCTGTTGCGCATCAATCCCATTTTGGGCTTCATCTGGAAAAATGCTGAAGGGAATGTTTTCAATGTTGGTCACTCGCAGAGTAAAGGCCACCAAGAGCAGCCCCAACAGCAACCCCCAAGCCACTCTTTTATTCTCATACCACGGCGCGCTTCCCAATTTTTTTTCTTCAGTCATTTTGTTTTCATTTAATACTGATCAAACTTAGTTCATGGCATAATCGTTGGAGGTTGAGCCTCCCTAATGGAGGCTTAACCTTCTTGCAACGGGCAATGCCTTAATTGATTCAGTATGGGATTATTTTTTATATTCTTAGTCTAGCATTTTTTGCGGTTTTTGAAAATCAATTTTTTGTGCTATAATTTTTTATATAGAAGTGAAAATTTTTTTGTTTTGTTTTTTTGTGTGCTACACCGTTGGAGGCTCGACCTCCATTAGGGAGGTCGAGCCTCTTTGCTAATATCCATACTCCATACTCCATACCTTATACATAACTTATGCCTGAATCAAAAACCAAAAAAATCCAAAAGAAATTTGAAACTGCCGAGTTGAAAAAAATGGTCAGCGATATTCGGCATCGCGTGCATTATGTGGACAAAAATGATTTTGCCAAAAAGGCGGTGTCAGTCAAGGACAAAGTTTATGATTTTGATTTGCGCAAAGATTTGGCTTGTTTTTTGGAGAAAGGGGAAATTTGCACGGTTGAAAATGCTCAAGTGTTGAGCCGGGAAATTGAAAGTGAATTTGAAAGATTTGAAAATTTGGTTGAGCAGGCAATTGTCAATGCGGAAATTGCCTATTTGGTTTATGGTGACAAAACCTATGTCGAAGGGAAAATGTCCAAAGAATCCGAGCAATTGATGAATTTTTTTCAAAATTCAATTTCCAAACAGCAATAAAAAATGGTTGAACCAATGAATAATCGAAATACACCAGATACTGCCAATAGTGCCGAGCTTCTTCGTCGCGAGCAAATGCAAAATTTGCTTGCGTCTGTTGAGCAATTAGCTGAGGCTGATTCTGCGGAGGCAATTTTTGTTTGTTTGAGTGAGAAAGATGAAAGAAAAAGAGAGGATAAATTAGCAACCGCTTATCAGAAGTATCAAAAATATTGTAGCCCAGACAATAAAGGTCAGATTTCGTCTGGGTTGAGAGTGTTGGCAGAGAAAACCACCAAACTGCTGGAAGCTTTTTACGCTGAAATTGAAGCTGAAATGCATAAGGATGGAGATTTAGCTAACAAGAAAGCCCTGCGGGTTGCCTTGCAGGAAGAATTGAAAAGCTTGAATCCTGATGGTGACGATATTGCAACTTATGCAAGATCTCTGATTGAGGTGGAACAAACCTCTCAATCCACAGAGTCTGCTGTTGAAACAGCTGAAGTGGCAGAGGTTCCTCAAAAAAAGAATTTTTTCGGGACATTCATCGGTCAAAACCCACATAGCTTTGCCAAGCGAATTGAGGATCCCGATCATCTGAGTCCAGAGCAGCTCAAAAAAAGCATGCAAGCTTATGAAAAGCACAAGGATTTGATGAAATCTTTTGAGGTATTATCCAAGGCTAAAAAATTAAATGATATTTTTGTCTTTTTTAAAGATGTAGTCTCAAATAAAGTAGCAAGAGAAGAGCGCCGAGAAAAACTTTTGCTGACTTATGAAAATTATCGGAAAATTTGCGCTCCTGACAATTTGGAAAATTTTTCACCTGAAATGAAAAATTTGGCAGAATTTTCTCTGAAATTGTTGAACAATTTCAGAGATGAAGCCTTGGCAATTATCGTCAAAGATGAACAAGTTCAAGCAGGAAAAAAAAATACTGCAGGTGAGATAGAGATACCTCTGGGGCATCAAAATAAGGGGGTTATTTGGAATCAACGAGCAGTTGCAGAAATTGAAGATGACGCCGAAGAAGCTGATCAAGGTCAATCGGAAAAAACAGCAGCAGCACTAAGTGCAAAAATTGAAGCGAAAATTGCAAAAGAAAATGAAGCTCCCGAGGAGAAGAGCGAAGAAGAAATCAAGACAGCAGCTAAAGCAGAAGCTAAGGCTACAAAAGAAAAGAAAAAACAAATCAGCGAAACCGCTGAAAAAATGTATGCAGAATTGCTAGCACTGGCAAAAGCTGGGAAGGCTGGAAAAACAGAAGTAGAAACAACCGCGGAAATTTTAAAGTTGTTGAAAAGCGGCAATCAGAGTGGGCTTCCCGTCGGCGAAACATATCGTGAAATTATCACACTGGCAAACAGTGACGCCGTCAAAGTGGCAGAAATTGTAAAGCAGGTGTTTGAAGAAATTTTAAAAGTTGCCAAGGAAAAGGAACGCATGGCGAAAAGAATGAGAGTCGAATTTCAAGTAGGTCTCAAAAATGAAGTGGTCAAAAATGATTACAAAAAATTCATTGAAGCTGCCTTGGCTAAGGAAGCGGAGATATTCACTGAGGAAGCTGATGCATCCATGAGCCCTGAAGATGCTCAAGAAAAAGCACTTTTGGATGAACTTGCTTTGGCGCGAGCTGAATTTGCCAAAAGAGATTTGGCTGATCGTGCTGCGCTGGAAAGACTGAGAAAATTTTTTGGTGGCAAAGCAGGAAGCGCAACACAATATCCAGAAACTAGCAACATTGAAGCCGCTCGGATGCTATATCAACGCGAATTGGATAATTTTAAATTGTACAAAATTAAGCAGCTGACTGACTCATTGGCAGCTGGCGAAATCAACAAAGTTAGTTTTGAAAAAAGACTCAAGGATTTGTATACTTTTTTGAATTTGGATGAAAAAAACAGATGTAACGAGGCAAAAACTGAAGCTAGATTAAATTATTTGGCTGGTTCAAAGAAAGGTGATGGTGTAACCGACAAGACTCCTGGAGAAAAAAATTGGGATCAAATGCATAAAAAAATGCTTGAAATGACACAATGGTTCAGTCAAGATATCCCAGATTCTGTGAAAATTGGGCTGGGCTTGGTAGCTTTTGCTCCAGGCGGGTTTGCGGAACTGGCCGCTGGTAATGAAGAAATTGGTTTTTCGCTGTTGGCAGTTGCTGGCGGGCTGCAAGTAGGTAAGCTCAAAAAACTGAAAGATGTTTTGGCAAATAAATTTGGGCAGATAAATACTTTAAAACGAATCATTACCGAAAAAGACGCTGAAATGGTGATTGATTTTGAAGAATTGAATAGCATCTTTTTGAATAGAACCGCTAGCCAATCACTAGAAGCTGTCAGGAGAAAAATGTTTACCAATGGAGTTACTCAGTTTATGAATTTTAAAGACAGAAAAGTGCAGGATGTCCTTCAAGAGTTGGATCAATATCCACAGACTGAATTTTCAGCAGAGGCTAGAAAGTTAATTAAAAGTTTTGCTGAAATTGCAAAATTCAAGCCCCTGTCCGGAGAAACTTTCGAACAATGGACAAGGCGCATGGTGGTGACTAGCAGTGGATCGTAAGAAATAATAAAGGAGGTATTAATATCGCAGGGCAATTCACAGTCCCTGCGGGCTCACGAGGCAAGTTAACCCTTTTGTTGCGTCGCTCGCTTGGTTCGTTCAGGGTGGAGGCTCACTTCGCTAGATAATAAAAAATTTGGATATAATTATGGCAAACGAAACTGAATCAACAACCACGGCTCAAAATAAAGCCCTTTTGCAACTTGTGAAAGATTTGGGCATTGATAATCTCCCTCAAGATCAGCAACAACAGCTAATTATCAAAATGACGGAAGTCTTGCTTAAAAGAATTTTTCTTGAGACAATGGAGAGGCTCGGCGAGCAAGGCCGGCAGGAATATGAAAAAATGTCCGAAGGTGAAATTGAGCCTGAGCAAGTGGCTGAATTTTTCAAAGAGAAAATCCGCAACTATGATGAAATGGTGGAAAATATCGTGACCGAATTTCGAGCAGAAATGCTGAGCGCGAATAATTAGGAATAAATTATTTTTTTGCATATTTTTTTTTGTCATTCCGGACTTGATCCGGAATCCCGAGCTTAATCACGCTAGTCTTACTGCTACGAAGATCCTGAAACAAGTTCAGGATGAAATGATGAATTTTTTGATTTAACATAATTAATAATAAGTGAAATAGTATGAAAAGTAATTTGGAACCTATTGAAGAAAGTGATTTGGATTTGGAGGGGAAACTCAAACGAGGCATTGCAGGCAGTGGCGCCAAGCAAGAATCGCCCTTTTCAGCTGTGGAAAAAGAGCGACCCGTGGAAATTAGTTCGGCAGAAAAAGACAGCGCTTATGGCAAAATTCTGGCCAAGGTGCAAACGCAAAATGATGACGACACTGATCACGGCGAAGTTTCGCGTGATGCGCAAGCTGGTTTTGAAAAAAGTGACGCCGAAGGGCAAGTCAGTCATTTGCTTGATTTGGCTCAGCAAAAAGGGGTGGTGCACGCTGTGAAAGTTGCGCGTCACATGGAAGACAATTACATCTTGGATGCTTTTCATGACAAACTCCTCGCCGAAGAACTGCACAACGCCTTGGTAAACAAAGGGATGATAAAAGAGATTTAGAAAGGCATGATTGCTGTCATCCTGAATTTATTTCAGGATCTCGGTCGCGGGCAGTTTCGCGAGACAAGGAAAGCAGATACTAAAACAAGTTCAGTATGACAGTGTAAATAAAAATAAAACCAAAAACAAAAAATGGATACACTTGATTTCAACACGATTTTCTTGGTTCTGCTGGCAATTTTTTCGGCAGTGGCTTTTTTGAGCGGGCTTTCTTTGGTGGTGGGCAGTTTCCTGAATTTTCGCGCTCAAATCAATCGCAGTATGAATATGGATTTGGAAGTGGTGCGGGTGACCAAAATTTTCAAAGACAAAAATGAAGCGCAATCGCGTGAGCCACAAGCGTGGAAAGAAGAAATTGGCTCAATGGAACAACTGCTGGGAACTTTGGCGAACTTGAAAGAAAAAAAATCAATTTGGGGGCATTTGCTTTATAGCGAACCTTATCTGGCTTTGGAAATTGCCAATCCAGCGGACAGTGAAGAAATCTTTTTTTATCTGGCAGTGCCGAAAAAGTTTCGCGAAAGTATTGAAAAGCAAATCCACAGCTATTTTCCGCAAGCGAGCGTGGAAAAGGTTCCAGAATATACGATTTTTTCTCCCGGTGGTTTCACGGCTAGCGCAGCGCTGACGCTCAAAAAAAGTCATGCTTTGCCAATCACAACTTATGAGCATATGGAAGTTGATCCGCTCAGTGAAATTTCCAATGCTTTGAGCAAATTAAACACTCTTGAAGAGGGCGCAGTGATTCAAATGATTTTGCAACCGGCGGGCAAAACTTGGCGCAAGCTTGGCAAAGGCATTGCGCATCGCATGCAACAAGGCAAACAGCTCAAGGATGCTCACAATCCATCTTTAGCAATGGAATTGGGCAAAGGATTGGTGCAAACTTTTCGCAACAAACCGCAAGCGGAAATTCTCAAGCCAGAGCCAACTCAGCTTACGCCTGAGGAACAAGAGTTGCTCAAAAAAATTGAAACCAAAGCCAGCAAGGTTGGCTTCAGGACAAATATTCGCTTGCTCGCCTGCGCCAAAACTCAACAACGCGCGGATGAAATTTTGGCGCACATTGAAAATGCTTTTGCGCAATTTGAAAATCATGAGATCAATCATTTCATTGTCAAGAAAAGGCTGAAAGGCAAAAAAGTTGCTTATGACTATATTTTTCGAAATTTTGACGAAGAAAATGCGGTCATTTTGTCCACTGAAGAAATTTCCAGTATTTTTCATTTTCTAATTTCCACCACCGAAACGCCAAAAATCAAATGGCTCAAATCTGGGGCAGCTGCACCACCGCTCAACATTCCACAAGAGGGAATTTTGCTGGGGTATAATGATTATCGGGGCGCTGAGACCAAAATCAAATTGACTGACAGCGACCGTCGCAGGCATCTTTATGCCATTGGTCAAACTGGAACAGGAAAATCCAATTTTTTGCAGGAAATGGCCAAGCAGGATGCCCGCGATGGCAAAGGTTTTTGCTTTATTGATCCACATGGCGATGCGATTGAAGATATTTTGACTGCCATTCCCAAAGAGCGCGCCGAGGATGTGATCATTTTCGACCCTTCGGATGTCGAGCGTCCTTTTGGCCTGAATATGCTGGAATATGACCCCAAGCATCCTGAACAAAAAACTTTCGTGATCAATGAGATGATTGGGATTTTTGACCAACTCTACGATTTGAAAGCCACAGGTGGTCCGATGTTTGAACAATATGCGCGCAATGCGATGCTTTTGATTATGGAGGATCCCGAATCTGGCAGTACTTTGATGGAAATTTCCAAGGTGTTGGCGGATGAAGATTTTCGAAGGATGAAACTTTCCAAATGCAAAAATCCCGTGGTCTCAGACTTTTGGATCAAGGAAGCCGAGAAGGCTGGGGGCGACGCTGCGCTGGCCAATATGGTGCCATACATCACTTCCAAACTCACCACTTTCGTTTCCAACGATATGATGCGCCCGATTATTGCCCAGCAAAAAAGCACGCTCAATTTCCGCGAGATTATGGACTCAGGCAAAATTTTGTTGGTCAAACTTTCCAAGGGCAAAATTGGAGAAATCAATGCCCATCTTTTGGGCATGGTGGTGGTGGGAAAAATTCTGATGAACGCCTTGGCGCGCGGGGATATGCCAGAAGACCAACGCAAAGATTTTTATCTCTATTTGGATGAGTTTCAAAATGTCACGACCAATTCGATTTCGCAAATTTTGTCCGAAGCTCGCAAATATCGACTTTGCCTGATTATTGCCCATCAATTTATTGGCCAACTCAGCGAAGAAATTTCCAAAGCCGTGTTTGGCAATGTTGGTTCCATGGTGGCGCTCCGCGTGGGACCAGAAGATGCGGAATTCTTGGAAAAACAATTTGCGCCAATTTTCACGGCCAGTGATTTGGTCAATGTGGACAACTACAAAGGTTTTGCGAGGGTGCTCATCAGTGGCGAACTTTCCAAGCCGTTTAATGTCAATTTTTATCCGCCCACCAAGGGCAATCAAGAAATTGCCAACTTTCTCAAAGAACTTTCACGGCTCAAATATGGTCGCGATGCTGACATTGTCAACCGCGAAATTATGGAACGCGCCAAATTCGCCCGGCAAACTAGTTCGGCATTTTAAGGCTCTGTAACAAAATAAGTTGTGCAGTTCGTGCTCAGATTTGCGTCAGATTTGTTCAAAAAAAACTGTAAAGCTATCGAGATAACTCGAAGATTTTTTTGAGCAAAGATGGCGTGAAGATGGGTGCGAAATGTATGAATTATTTTATTACAGAGACTTAGGCACCACACAAAATTAACTTTTCAAAATAGATATTTTCCTGTATAATATAT
>JBAXHR010000022.1:0-10459 GCA_037138835.1 Candidatus Moraniibacteriota bacterium
AATCGCTCAGTACTCGCTCTCGCTCATAATGGTCTAAAAAGCAAACAAGCTCGTAAAAATTTTGAGGTAGTTTTTGGAATCCTGAAAAATAATTTAGTAATTAAAACTTTTATATAAAACATTTTCACGA
The DNA here is from genome assembly GCA_037138835.1 of Candidatus Moraniibacteriota bacterium. Classification (GTDB taxonomy): domain Bacteria; phylum Patescibacteriota; class Minisyncoccia; order Moranbacterales; family GWC2-37-73; genus CAIPMZ01. The sequence continues at coordinate 131 of JBAXHR010000022.1, forward strand.
CTTTAATTTCTTAACATTTAGTGAAAATGTTTCTTGTAAGTAAAAAAAATATGTTTAAAAAACACGACACTAGTCTGACTAGTCAAATCTTGGCTGATTTAAAAAAGCCAGTTGGTGGTTTTGAAAAAAAACCTGCCAGCCATGTCTCGCCTAATCAAGCTCAACAACGAAGTGGAGCAGTCGGGCACAATCATAATTCAAACAGGCCAATGCCTCAACGCAATTCGAATGTTGGTGGGCAACCAGTTCAGCATAGGCAAGTTGGCACAGCAAAATTAAGCCTAGCTCAAATGGCTGGTAATGACGCCCGACGCACTGTTGTTGGCTCATCAACTGCCAATGTCGCTGGCGCGCAAGTTGCGCCAAGTGGCAACAATAATAGCAAGCGCGGTAATCGTTCTAGCAGACCGCAAGCGCCGAAGAAGCGCAGTATGCCAGTGCGCAAGGCAGGTGGCAGTCGCAGACCAGCAATGCAGGCCAATCCTGAAAGCGAGCATTTGCGGATCACTCCGCTGGGTGGCAATGAAGAAGTGGGTCGCAATATGACTTTGTTTGAATATGGCGGTGACATTATCATTTTGGATATGGGCATTATGTTTCCCGAAGAGGATATGCCTGGGATTGACTATATCATTCCAAATACGAATTATTTGAAAGGCAAAGAAAAAAATATTCGCGGAGTGATTTTGAGCCATGGCCATCTTGATCATATTGGGGCTGCGCCAATCTTGCTGCGCGAACTTGGCTTCCCACCAATTGTGGGACGCGATTTGACTTTGGCCTTGGTCAAAAAAAGAATGGAAGATTTTGAAATTAATTCTGCCAGTCAATTGAAAACCATTCGCGTGAATGCGATTACGGATAAAGTTAAACTTGGCAAATTTGAAATTGAATTTTTTGATGTGGAACATTCAGTGATGGATGCAGTTGGGGTGATTATCAAAACGCCAGATGGCACCGTGATTCACCCTGGGGATTGGACGATGGATAATAATCCAACTGACCACGCTAAGGTTACCTATGAACATTTGGCACAATTGCCTTCTCCGCGCATTTTGATGTTGGAAAGTTTAGGATCAACTGATACGGCGATTTCTGAAAAATCAGAAAGTGATATGTATGTGAATTTGAATGAGTTGGTGCGTTCCGCGGAAGGGATGGTGATTATTGGAACTTTTTCTTCGCAAATCAAGCGCATTGGGAAAATCATTGAATATGCCGATTCGATTGGCAAGAAAGTAGCGCTGGATGGATATTCCATGAAAATGAACATTGAAATTGCCAAAGAACTCGGCTATATCAAAGCTTTCAAAAATACCCAAATTACCGTCAATGAAATTCACAAGCATCCAAGAAATAAAGTGGTGGTAATTTGCACAGGAGCGCAAGGGGAAGGTAATGCGGTGCTTTCGCGCATCGTCAATGATGAGCATCGTTTTGTGCAAGTGCAAAAAAATGATACCATCATTTTCTCTTCCTCGGTCATTCCTGGCAATGAGCGCACGATTCAGCGCTTGAAAGATGATCTTTATCGCAAATGCGACAATGTGATTCACAGTGATATTTTGGATGTGCATACCAGTGGACACAGCAACGCGCATGATATCCAAGATATTATCAAGCAAATTAAACCAGATTATTTCTTGCCAGTTTATGCTAATCACTATTTCTTGAAAGAAGCTGCCAAGCTTGGAGAAAAAGTTGGTGTGCACAAGGAAAATATTTTTGTGTTGGATAATGGCAATCAGCTTGAACTTGAAAAAGGCAAAGCCAAAATATTGACGCAGAAAGTTGACACGAGTTATGTGATGGTTGATGGTCTGGGCGTGGGCGATGTGGGCGAAGTGGTGCTGCGCGATCGTCAACTGCTTGCCAAGGATGGGATGTTTATGATTGTGGTGGTGATTGATTCGAAAACCAAAAAAATTGTGGGCACGCCTCAAATCACTTCGCGCGGGTTCATTTTCGTCAAAGAAAATTTTGATTTGGTCAATGCGACCAAACGCGTGGTGGAAAAAATTGTCAAAGAAAAAACTTCAGCCGAAGTTTCTGTCAATTGGGAATATGTGAAAAGCAACATTCGTGAAGCAGTGGGTTCTTTCTTGTTTACCAAAACCGAAAGAAGGCCAATGGTGCTTCCAGTGGTGATTGAAGTTTAATTTTTCACAGATACTCGTTCACAAATACTCGCGAATAATGAAATATAAAACATATGAAATTTAAGAAAGTTGACGCTGGGCAGAGTTTTCCGAAGATGGAGGAGGAAATTTTGAAATTTTGGGAAAGCGAGAAAATTTTTGAAAAATCGTTGGAAAAAACCAAGGGTGGAAAGCCTTATACTTTTTATGACGGGCCGCCTTTTGCGACAGGGACTCCTCATCATGGGCATCTTGTGGCCAGCACGATGAAAGATGTGGTGCCGAGATTCTGGACGATGAAGGGGCGCTTCGTCGAGCGAAAATGGGGTTGGGATTGCCATGGACTGCCAATCGAAACATTAGCGGAAAAGGAATTGGGCTTCAAACAAAAAAAAGATATTGAACAGTATGGTGTGGATAAATTCAACGATTTTTGTCGCAGCAAAGTTTTGAGTTATGTGGATGAATGGAAAGTCGTGATCAATCGTTTGGGGCGCTGGGCTGACATGGAAAATGCTTATAAGACCATGGATTTGAATTACATGGAGTCAGTTTGGTGGGTCTTTAAGCAGCTTTGGGACAAGGGGCTGATTTATGAAGGCTATCACTCAATGCACATCTGCACGCGCTGCGAAACCACGCTTTCTCAGCAAGAAGTTTCTGAAGGGTACAAGGATATCAAGGATTTATCGGTAGTTGCGAAATTCGAGTTACTAATTGATGCGAATGACGAGAATGATGCGAATAATACGAATGAAAAAGCGAAGACTTTTGTGTTGGCGTGGACAACGACGCCGTGGACTTTGATTGGGAATGTGGCGTTGGCAGTGGGTGAGGATATTAATTATGTGAAAGTTTCTTTCGAAGGTGCCTTTTATATTTTGGCAAAACAACGCTTGGCTGAAAATTTCAAGGAAAAAGAATTTGAAATTATTTCAGAATTTAAAGGCAGTGATTTGGTTGGCAAGGCCTACAAACCACTTTTTGATTATTATGCCAAAGATGAAAATCTTGAAAATCGTCAAAATGGTTGGAAAATTTATGCGGGTGATTTCGTGACGACGGAAGATGGGGTGGGCGTGGTGCATATTGCGCCAGCGTTTGGCGAAGATGATATGAATCTTGGCAAGGAATATGCTTTGCCTTTTATTCAGCATGTGAAAATGGATGGCACCATCAAAGAACAAGCCGTTGATTTTGCTGGGATGAATGTGAAATCTTTGGAGGACCACATGCAAACTGATATTGAAATCATCAAATATCTGGCAAAAGATGGCACGCTTTTTTCCAAGGAAAAATATGAGCACAGCTATCCACATTGTTGGCGTTGCGACACACCTTTGATCAACTATGCGACTTCATCATGGTTTGTGGCGGTGACAAAAGTGAAAGCAAGGGCATTGGAGCTGGCCAAGGAGATCAACTGGACGCCAGAACATATCAAAGAAGGGCGCTTTGGAAAATGGTTGGAAGGCGCGCGCGACTGGTCAATTTCTCGTCAGCGTTTCTGGGCGTCCGTGATGCCGATTTGGAAATGTGAGTGCGGAGAAATGAAAGTTTTTGGGTCAGTGGCACAGCTCGAAAAAGCAAGTGGTCAAAAAGTTAGCGATTTGCACAAGCATGTGGTGGACAAAATCACGGTACCGTGTGAAAAATGTGGCGAAGTGATGAAAAGAGTTCCGGATGTGTTGGACACTTGGTTTGATTCTGGCTCAATGCCATATGCACAAGCGCATTATCCTTTTGAAAATCAAGAAAAATTTGAAAATGGTTTTCCAGCTGAGTTCATTGCAGAAGGCGTGGATCAAACGCGCGCTTGGTTTTATTATCTGCATTTGATTGCCACTGCCATTAAAGACAAAAATGCTTTCAATAATGTGATCGTCAATGGGATTGTGCTGGCGCAGGATGGCAAGAAAATGTCCAAGCGACTGAAAAATTATCCCGATCCAACTTATCTTTTTGACAAGTATGGCGCAGATGCCTTGCGTTTTTATTTGATGTCCTCACCCGTGGTGGCAGCGGACAATTTGAATTTCAAGGAAAGTGATGTGGCAGATTTGGTGCGCGGAATGTTCCGTATGCTTTGGAATTCATATTCCTTCTTTGTGCTGTACGCCAGCATTGATGGGTTCGATCCAAAGAAAGAACAAACCAAATCCGACAATCTGTTGGACGGTTGGATTTTGTCAGAACTGCATATTTTGATCAAAGAGGTTAATGAGAATATGGAAAAATATGACTTGGCGCGCACTGCCAGACTCTTCCCGAAATTCATCGACAAGCTTTCCAATTGGTATATCCGCAGGTCCCGCAAAAGATTTTGGAAAAGTGAGGATGATAACGATAAAAAGTCTGCTTATCAAACCCTGCACACAGTTTTGGTTGAACTTTCCAAATTGATGGCGCCGTTGGCACCTTTCATGGCCGAGGAGATTTATAAAAATTTGACTGGTGAATTGTCTGTGCATTTGGCTGAATTTCCATTGACAGATGAGAGTTTGATTGATGAGAAACTCAATGAAAAGATGGAAAAAGTTCGTGATATTATTAGTCTCGGTTTGCAATTGCGCTCACAGGCTAAAATAAAAGTCAGGCAACCGCTTTCTAAAATTCAGGTTTTGGTTCAGACTATTGAAGAAGGTCAAAGTCTTGGGGATGAATTTGATAATATGATCGAAGAGGAGTTGAATATAAAAGAGGTGGAAATGATTTATCAAAATCCTGATTGTGTTATTGAGGGCGGAAAAAGTGAAAAATGGGTGAAAGGGGAAATAAAGGGATTAAGCTTTTTTTTAGATATCGAAATCACCCCTGAGCTCAAGCTCGAAGGTCAAGCTCGGGAAGTGGTGCGTTTTGTGCAGGAAATGCGCAAGGAGGCTGGCTATGAAGTGGAAAATCGTATTGTGGTTCAATTTGAAGGTGGCGAGGAAATTTTTGCCAAGTTTTCAGAATTGATTGCCAGAGAAACCTTGGCAGATTCAATTGAAAATGGCAACGGCGAGGGTTTTGATTTGAAAAAGGAATTGGAAGTGGATGGGCTGAAAGTTGCTGTCGCAGTGAAAAAACAATACCAAGCTTGAATTGGCTTATCCTCAAGTAGCGGTAAATTTTTTGAGCTACTATGGATGTGCAAGTCCATGACTGCTGAAGAAATCGTTATGCAGACTGAAATATCTGAAAAAGTTAAAAATATTTTAGCAAAATTGCATTTTTCATACTAATTCGGACAAGTCGGGACGCCCACAAGAGTTCCCTTTTTAAAGGGATTTTTTTCTTGACTCAATTATATTTGGTGCACGGAGTTGATATTTTCCAGTTTATGCCCTAAGATAGGGCAATATGGAAAAGCTCAAGGGTATTGTCATTGAAGGCAAAAAATTGGGTCGCAAATTGGGTTTTCCGACGGCCAATTTCCGAACAGCAACTGCGCTGGAAAGTGGCGTGTATGCTGGTTGGGTGGTTTTGGCTGGCAAAAAATATTTGAGTGCTATTTTTATTTGGCCGGCTAAAAGGTTGTTGGAAGCGTATTTGTTGGACTTCGAGGGTGACCTTTATGGCAAGGAATTGGAAGTTGAAATTTTCGCCAAAATTCGCGAAGCGCTGAAATTTGAAAATCAAGTTCAGTTGATTGCGCAAATTGAAAAAGATGTGGCAACGGTTCGGAAATGGTCTGTGCTGTAGATAGTTTTCAAAAACTAAGTTAGTATTTTTACTTCGCTTGTTTGCTTTTTAGAGCCGCTCCTTGACCGAAAACAATGGTCAAGGGCTAAGATTCGCTGTCGCTCATATTGCCTAAAAAGCAAACAAGCTTGTAAAAATTAAAACTATTATTTGCGACTTGATTCTTTGGAGGTTTAATTTTTTAAACATCGAATTTATGTTCACTGGCATTATCAAAAAAGTTTCCACGGTGGAAAAAGTTTTTCAAGAAAAGGAAAGTCTTTTTGTTCAAATCAAAAAGCCGCAAGGCTGGAAAGTTTGGCTGGGGCAAAGCATCGCAATTAATGGCGTTTGCTCAACCGTGAAAAAACTTGGGAAAAGCAGTTTTGTGGTGGAATATATGCCAGAAACCATCAAAAAAACCACGGTTGGCAAATATCGCAAGGGTACTTTGGTGAATTTGGAAACAAGTTTGAAGCTGAATGATTTGCTAGATGGGCATCTGGTGCAGGGGCATGTGGACACGACGGGAAAAATTTTGGCGGTGAAAAAAGTGCAAGAGTCAATTGTTTTGAAAATTGTCATTCCACTGGCGTTGATGAAATTTGTGGCTGACAAGGGTTCGGTGGCGATTGATGGGATTAGTCTGACGGTTGTCAGCACAGGGAAAAATTGGCTGACTGTATCATTGGTGAGTTTTACATTGGAAAATACCAACTTGGGAAAAATCAAAGTTGGCGATGAGGTCAACATTGAAACAGATGTGTTGGCAAAATATTTGGCTAAATTAATGAAATAAAATATATGCAAAGAAACAATCAAAAAAAGACGGCTGCAGTTGATGCGAAAAAATTCAAAATCGCCATCGTGGTGGCCAAATTTAATGAGGACATTACGGGCGGAATGCTGAAAGGCGCGCTGGAAACTTTGGAAAAAAATGGCGCGCATGAAAAAAATGTCGAATTGGTTTGGGTGCCTGGCGCCCTGGAAATTCCCTTGGCTTGTCAGCGCCTTGCCAAGACCAAAAAATATCAAGGCATTGTGGCGTTGGGTTGCGTGATCAAGGGCGACACAGACCATTATTATTATGTCTGCGAGCAGTCAATCAGCAGGTTGATGCAAGTGTCACTGGAAAACAATTTGCCAATTGGCATGGGCATCATCACCACGGATAATTTGAAGCAAGCCAAAGACAGAGCTGGCACCAAAAACAACAAAGGCACCGAAGCCACTCAGGCGATGCTGGAGATGATATAATAACAACAGAGTGAACACACAAAATAAAACCAGAAAAACATAGAAATTTAAAAATCCAGCAGTAGCTGGGTTTTTGTTTGCCAAAGATGGCTATTTTAGGTAGGATTAAGATATAATTCTCAGAAATGAGTTCTAATAGCAAAAAGATTTTAAAGGTTTATTTCTAAACTCAATGAATCAAATTATCAAAAAAACTTTATTTGTTCTAACGGTGCATTCGGAAAAATATCGGAATAATCTTTTTTATGATGAAGTTAGGCGCGGAATAAATATTCAGGCCAATCTCGAGTGGGTTAATGTGGAGTTTTTGTTTGGATTTGATCATAAAATAGAAACATTTGCTGAGGCTATTGGGGTTATTTTTGCTCCAGATGGAACTTTGAAATGCAAGGAGTTGCTTGAAGAAATCAAAAAAACTTACCAAATTCCAATTATTCAAGTTGACAATCAAATTTCTGATGAGCAATTGGCACCTCGCGTGGATGGTTTCGTAGGCACGGATAATTTTTTCGGAGGAAAGTTGACGGCGGCTTATCTGAAAACTTATTTAAAAAAGGGTGATAAAATTTTGGTGATTGCGGGCAGTCAGAGTTTGCCTTTTTTGTCGTATAATCAAAGACTGGATGGCTTCAAAGCAGAGATGGAAAATTATGCTGAAATTGAGGAAGTGCTTTATGGGGATTTTGATCATCAAAAAATTTACACGCAAGTGCATGAATATTTGGAAAAGAAAACTCTTTTGCCAGCGGCTGTTTTTGCTTTTAATGATGATTCGGCTATTATTGCCAGAAAGGTGATTAATGAAAAAGGACTGACGGCCAAAATAATTATCGCTGGTTTTGATGGCTCGGCAGCGGGGAGAGTGGCGCTTTCAAAAAAACAAATCATTTGTTCTTATGATCAAAATCCTGAAGATTTGGGGCGTAAAGCTTTGCGGCTATATTTGGAAAGCTTGAAAAAAAATGCCACCCCTGCGGAGACCTTGATCAAGGGAACTTTGCTGACAATTCAAAATATTGGGATTACCTATCATGCAGGGGTTGAAAATTTTTTGGATAGAACATTGACCCCGTTTATTTTTAGGAAGCGAAAATATGAATTATTTTTTGATAAACTTGCAAAACCCTTGGCTGATTGCAAAAATGAACTTATTTGCCCGATTATCCTTGGTGATAAGTGCGAGCTTGGACGGGCTGTCAAAGAAATTGAGGCGGATCGGTTTATAATTGTCTCAGATGACAGCGTCTATTTGAAAAAAGAAAGTTTGGAAGTGCGACAAATGCTGGAGGAAGCTGGAAATATTTGCGAGCAAGTTTCTTTCGCACAAGGTGAAAAAAACAAAAATCCGCAAGAACTCATTTGCTTGATTGAAAAAATCTTGGCAAAAGGAATTACCAAAAAATCTTGTCTGCTCTTGCTGGGAGGTGGAGTCACGGGAAACATTGGAGGCTTGGCTGCATCTTTGCTTTATAGGGGAATTAAATTTGTGCATATTCCAACAACTTTGATGCATATGGTTGATTCTTCGACGGGTGGCAAGCAAGCAGTTGATAGTGAGAGTGGAAAAAACACCATCGGAAATTTTTATGAGCCAGAATTTATTTTTATTGATGTTAATTATTTGCAAGCTTTACCAGAAATTGAATTGGTAAATGGGCTGGCAGAAAGTATCAAGCATGCGCTTTGTCAGGACAAAGATTTTTATGATTTTATTTTAAGAGAAAATGAAAAGATTTTAAAGCGGGATGAAAAAAGTTTGCAAGAAATAGTAGAAAGAACCATCAGGTTAAAATTGAAAATTTTGGAAAATGATTCTTATGAACTTAGTGAGGGGATGGTGCTGGTTTATGGGCATACGATTGGAAATGCGATAGAATCTGCTTCGAAATTCAAGTTGAGTCATGGTCAGGCAATTAGTATGGGGATGGTTGCGGCAGCGAAAATTGCCCTGATGCTTGGAATAACCAATGAGGAATTGGTTGTGCAACATGTGAATATTTTCAGGAAGTATGATTTGCCAGTTGTTATCCCAGCGTTTATTGAGCTAACTGAAATTATGGATTTTTTGAAATTTGATAAAAAACATGTCGATAATCCAATGAGCTTTGTGTTGCTTGAGGGAATTGGCAAGGTTTATATGCAAAATGGCGTTATTGCCAAACAAGTTGATGCAGAAATTATTAGCAAGGTTTTGCGTGAAATGTATTAGAAACTATAAACTATAGATTTAAAATTTTTAAGTATAAATCAAAAAATATGGCAAACAAAAAACGCATTTTTTCGGGGATTCAACCGAGTGGGAATTTACATTTGGGAAATTATTTGGGGGCAATTGCCAATTGGGTCAAATTGCAGGACGAATTTGAATCGATTTTTTGCGTGGTGGATTTGCATGCCATCACGGTGCCACAAGATCCGGAAATGCTCAGGCAAAAAACTTTGGAGATTGCCAAGATTTATTTGGCAGCTGGCATTGACCCTGAAAAATCGACAATTTTTGTGCAGTCGCAAGTCAGTGAGCATGCGGAGTTGGCATGGGTGCTTAATACGATTGCAAAAATTGCGGATTTGGATAAGATGACGCAGTTTAAGGATAAGTCGCAAAAGGGCGGGCGGGAAACTTCAGGCGTGGGATTGTATGCTTATCCAGTGTTAATGGCAGCGGATATTATCCTTTATGACACTGAGATTGTGCCCGTAGGGGAAGACCAAAAACAACATGTGGAGTTGGCAAGAGATTTAGCCAGAAGGTTTAACAAAAAATTTGGCGAAACTTTTGTGGTGCCGAAAGCTTTTGTGAAAGAAGAAGGGATGCGCGTGATGGGCTTGGATGACCCGAGCAAAAAAATGAGCAAGTCAGCAACTTCAGAATACAACTACATTTCTTTGACCGATGATGCGGAAACTGTGCGGCGCAAAATCAAAAAAGCGGTGACCGATTCGGGCAGCGAAATAATTTATAGTGACGACAAGCCCGCACTCAAAAATTTGATCAATATTTTCGTTTCGCTTTCAGGCAAAACTTTCAAGGAAATTGAAGCGATGTATGTCGGCAAAGGCTACGGCGATTTCAAAAAAGATTTGGCCGAAGTGATTGTGAATTTTCTGACACCGTTTCAAACCAAACTGGCCGCGATTTCCGATGAGCAGGTGTTGGAAATTTTGCGCGCAGGTGGTGAAAAAGTCCGACCTTTGGCAAAAGCCAAATTGGATGAAGTGAAAAGGAAGGTCGGCTTTGTTTTATAGAAAAAGGAAAAAAGGGGATTAAGGG
>JBAXHR010000023.1:0-10310 GCA_037138835.1 Candidatus Moraniibacteriota bacterium
TATTGATTTTGCAACTGCTATATTTTTGATAATTTCAAAATTTACTTTTCGACTTAAGAAATAACCAAAAAAATATGTATTCATTTTTAATGTTTGCCAGACGGAACTAATTTTTTTTAGATATTATGAATTTATAAATTAATAATTTAATAACTCAAAAAATATATGGCCACAGAAATTAATTACGCTTGCGATAATTGTGATTTCGTAGTTAGGATTTTTCATAGATTGCGACATGAGACAATGCTCAGAGATGAAGGACCCAGCACTTATTTCTGCATTAATTGCAAAAAAGAAGCACGCATTTTCAGTGACGAAGAAAAAAGATGTCCAAATTGTGGAAAGGACAAATTGATTGGTTGCAATGTGACAAAATGTCCAAAGTGTCAAATCGGAAATCTGATCGAAGATGATAGCTCTATGGTAAATTTCTAAGCAGAAATTTTACCCAAAATAATTTTCCACGGAAAACTTGAATTGCTCAAGAAAAATTTCTTTGATGTAGGAAATATTATTCTGTTCATAAAAAAGCACCATAGCTTTTTTGTATTCAAGTGCATTGATGTTACGATAAGATAGCATCGCCTTGTCGTGGGCGTGCAAAATAGCATTGGCCAAAATGCGGGCAGTGCGTTTGTTGCCGTCCTCGAAGGGTTGGATGTAGGCGATCATAATTAAAACAGCAAAAGCTTGCATAAACGGGTCTTGCATACCTGCAAGAAGGTCAATCAATTTTCTCATTGCAATTTCAATTTCATTTCTTTTTGGCAAGGGACGATAAAGTGTGCCCGTAATCCCAACGGGATGATTTCGGAAATCTTTTTGAATGTCTATTTTTTCCGTCAGCATTTCATGAACTTGCTTGATCTTCTCAAGGCTAATTTCTTTGAAATAATTCTTGTTTGCCAAAATGAAATCGAGGGCTTTTTTGTGATTCAAAATCATCTGCGCTTCAGCTTTTTCCTTGCCTTGTGCAAATTGCATTTCCTTGAGCAGGGCTTCTGTTTCTAGCAATGTGTAGGTATTGCCTTCAATTTCTGAAGATTTCCAAGACAGCTCTATAATTAAACGCTCCCATTCTCTCTTCAGTATTGTGGGACTTTCTTTGCTAAGTTCGTTTTTGGTTTGAAGATAATTTGCGTTGATTTTCTTTAAGTTGTTTTCTTCCTCTTTTGAAAAAATAGTTTCATTCAAGACAGAAAAAATAGCATCATTGAAGAAGGGCTTGGCATTTCTTTTTGAAAAGGGGAGTGAAAAATATTTCGCTACATCAACTTTTTCCAACATCAAATAGCGCGGGGATATTTCGTAGGCAACGGATCTTCCTTGGCCAGTTTTTTGCAAAACTCTATTTTTTTCCAAAAATGACAGGTCGCGGACAACGGTCAAACGCAAAACTCCAAATCTTTCCTCAATAAGGGGGGAAATGTCCTTTGTTTGAAAGTTTTTTTCTTTTTTGGCAAAAGCGAGAATAAATTCTTGGCGATCGCTCAAGGAGGAGGAAGGCAACATAATTGTATCATTTTTAGCTATTATTATGCTCTAATTGTATCATTTATGATACAATTAGTCAAGACATTTGACGAAAAATGATACAATTAGATCCAGGCTATGTTTAAATTTCTTGGAATGGATTATACTGGCAGGATGGAAATCTCGGATGAACAATTGGTGGGGCGATTTTTGCATAAAAGGGCTTTATATGGTTCAGGGATTTTGAAAAATGATGAGCGTATTGTGGTAATTGGCAATCCGAGTGATAATGGAGTGGTCAACGCGGATTTGATTCGGGTTTTTAATGCGCAATGAACAATCATGTGTAAATTAGGGTTTTCGAAACTAAGGCAGCAATTTTTACTTCGCTTGTTTGTTTTTTAGGACACGCTAATTAGCTAGGAACTATAGCTAATTAGCTCAGAACTCGCTGTCGCTCATTATGGTCTAAAAAACAAACAAGCGAAGTAAAAATTTAGATGTAATGTTTAATTGGAACCATATATTGGGTATGATTTGTAGTTAATTCGTAGATTTAAAGGGAAATTTTTATGAAAAATTATTGGAAAAAACACAAAATGCAAATTGTTGTTGCGCTAGTTGTTATTGTTGGTGGGGGGTATTTTTGGTACAGCAAAACTCATGCAACTACCAAGGCCGTGCAATACAAAACTGCCACAGTGGAAAGGGGTAGTTTGACTACTTCTATTTCTGGCAGTGGCAATGTGGTGGTTGATCAGTTGGCAACAGTGGATCCGACCATCACGGGCACGGTTTCGAATTTGGCAGTTAAGATTGGCGACAAGGTGAAAAAAGGGGCTACGCTCTTTACGATTGTGAATAATGATCTTTCCGTGAGCAATGATAAGGCCACATCTTCTTTGCAACAAGCTCAAAATTCGGTGGCTTCTGCTGAGCTGCAAATCAAGCAGGCCAAAGCTGATTTACGGGAAGCGAAAAAAGATGATTCTTCGACTTCAGATGAAAAAAAGATTTTGGATAAGAAAATTGAAATCGCAGAGAATGGTTTACTAGCTTCACAAAAAAGTTATGTAGCCACCCTGGCTGATTATCGCAACCAGTTGGCCAATGGTGCCAAGCGAACAGTGACCGCTCCGATTGAGGGAACCGTGAGCGCAATTAATGTGAAAAATGGTGATGATTTGAGTCGCCTGAGTTCAAGCAGTTCCAATAGCGCCCCGATTATTATTGGGGATTTGACGACTTTGAAAGCGCAGGTTTCGGTCAATGAAGTTGACATTCCCAATGTTTCCCTCGGACAAAAAGTGATGATGACTTTTGGGGCAGTGGATGGTTTGACGGTGGCGGGCAAAGTTGAAAAAATGGATGCCCTTGGCACGATTACCCAAGGGGTGGTTAGCTATAGTGTGACGATTGGCTTTGATACGATTGATCAGCGAATCAGATCTGGCATGAGCGTTTCCGCCAAGATTATCACACAAGTGAAACAAGATGTGATCACCGTGCCAAATAGCGCACTCAAAGTGCAGGGCAACAAAACGGTGGTGCAGGTGATGGCAAAAAATGCCAAAATTCCTGAGCAACGCACCATTGAAATGGGTGTGGCCAACAACACGGAAACAGAAATTGTCAGCGGGCTTGCTGTTGGTGAAGAGGTGGTGACACAAACCATTGACCCAACTGCCAAAGCGACCACCACTTCAACAAATAGGTCGGGCGGAATGGGAATCTTGGGAGGAAGATAATTCAAAATACAAAAAACAATATCCAACATACAACATTTGGATGGTATTTCCTTTCTTCTTGATTGATTATTGTATGTTGATTATTGATTATTGGCTTATGATTGAATGTAAAGACTTGAAAAAAATTTATACCAATGGCGATGTGCAAACGGCTGCTTTGAAAGGCGTTTCTTTCAGCATCGCCAAGGGAGAATTTGTGGCCATTATTGGACCATCTGGCTCAGGCAAGTCAACGCTGATGCATATTCTGGGTGCGCTGGACACGCCAACAAGTGGCAGTTATTTTTTGGATGGCAAAGATGTTTCACATTTTAGTGATGATGAGCTTTCAGATTTGCGCAGAGAAAAAATTGGTTTTGTGTTTCAAGCTTTCAATCTTTTGCCTCGCACCACTGTTTTGCGCAATGTGATGTTGCCACTTTTATATTCGCAGACAACAGAAGAGGAAAGAACAGAAAGAGCCAAACAATGTTTGCGATATGCAGGGATGGAAGAAAGCAAATTTTTCAATCTTTCCAATCAGCTTTCCGGTGGACAAATGCAACGGGTGGCGATTGCCAGAGCGTTGATGAACAATCCGGCGATTATTTTTGCCGATGAACCAACGGGAAATTTGGACACCAAAACCAGCCACACGGTGATGGAAGCTTTTCAACAACTTCATCGCCAAGGGCACACGATTATTTTGATTACCCACGAAATGGAAATTGCCAATTTTGCCAGCAGGATTATCACCGTGCGAGATGGGATGATTGAGAGCGATGTGCGAAACAATAAACAATAATCAACAGGCAATATACAACAAACAATAGTCAAAAATCAATAATCAGCTTATGAAAATAAGAATTGAAAATTGTATTTTGAATGTTGGATATTGGATATTGAAAATATATGGTTACAATCGACATTTTGAAGGAAACTCTTTGGTCACTTTCGGCAAACAAGGTTCGGAGTGGTTTGACAATGCTGGGCATTGTGATTGGAATTGCTTCGGTGATCACGATGGTTTCAATTGGTCAAGGGGCGCAAGCCTCAATTTCCAGTAGCATTCAATCAATCGGTTCAAACTTGATTGTGGTGCGTCCGGGGGCGCAACGCAGTGGCGGAATTAGTGGTGGGGCAGGTAGCAACACGACGCTAACTTTGGAGGACGCCGACGCAATCAAAAATGAAATTGAAAACATTCAGGCGATTGCTCCAGAAGATTCCAAGCGCGCACAAGTGACTGCCAAAGGCACCAACACGAACACTCAAATCATTGGCACGGTGGCTGATTATGCGGTGGTGCGAAGTTTGGCGATGGAAGCTGGAAATTTCATCACGCAGCAAAATGCAAAAAGTTCAGCCAAAGTGGCCGTGCTTGGTTCGACTACGCGAGATGATCTTTTTGGAGCAAGTTCAAATCCGGTTGGTCAAAATATTCGCATCAAAGGAGTGGATTTTGAGGTGGTGGGTGTGACAGTTGCCAAAGGTGGCAGTGGTTTTGCAAATCCAGATGATAGCATCTATATTCCAATTACGAGCGCCCAACATTTTGTGACAGGAGACACTTTCATCACTTCGCTTAATGTGGCAGCGGTTGATCAAACTTCGATGGTGGCGGTGCAAAATCAGATTTCTGATTTGTTGCTCAAGCGCCACAACATCACAGATTCTTTGCAAGCCGATTTTAGCTTGATGAATCAAGCGGATATTATTGCGACTGCTTCAAGCATCACTGGGACTTTCACAATTTTACTTTCTTCGATTGCGGGGATTTCTTTGTTGGTTGGTGGCATTGGGATTATGAATATGATGCTGACAACTGTGACAGAAAGAACCAGGGAAATTGGACTTCGCAAGGCAGTGGGCATCAGAAAAAAATATATCAATTTGCAATTTTTGGCAGAAGCGGTGGCGCTGACTTTTTTGGGTGGCTTTCTTGGCGTGGTCTTGGGTTGGGGAGCTTCGCTGGCAGTGACGAAATTTGCGGGGGTTTCCACGCAAATTTCGTGGTCATCTGTCTTTCTGGCTTTTGGTGTTTCGGCGGGCGTGGGAATTTTGTTTGGGTTTTATCCAGCGCGACGGGCTGCTAATTTGAGCCCAATGGAAGCGCTGAGATATGAATAGAAGGCAACTTCGCAATAATTGAAATATTTACAAAAACCTTCAAATAGCTCATAGTAGAAGAAAGAAGGGACTTTATGCGGTAGAAACAAAGTCGGCAATTTTTACGAACTTGTTTGTTTTTTAGGACACGCTCTTGGTCAGGAGTTAAGACCAATCGCTCAGTACTCGCTGTCGCTCATAATGGTCTAAAAAACAAACAAGTTCGTAAAAATTTAGAGGCAATAATTGGTTAAAATCATTTATTGTGTATGTCCTGAAAGAAGTTAAAATCTAAAATCAAAAACTATGAAGCTTAGTATCGTGATTCCTGCTTATAATGAAGAAAAGTACATTGCTCGCTGTTTGAAATCAGTGCTTGGGCAAATTGAAACGCTGGAAAAAAAGCGCGACATTGAAATTATCGTCGTGAACAATGCTAGCAGCGACAAAACCGTGGAAATTGCCAGCCAATTTATTGAGGCAGGTGTTTTGTTGGTGCATGAAAATGAGCGAGGCCTCCCAAAAGCTCGTCAAGCGGGCTTGGATGCTTCGAGTGGAGATTTGATTGCCAATGTGGACGCGGATAGCAAGTTGCCGGAAGGCTGGATTGAGCGAGTTTTCATGGAATTTGAAAAAAATGAAAAGTTGGTGGCGCTGAGTGGTCCTTTTATTTACAATCATTCATCGAAGTGGTCAGCTTTTTTGGTCGCATTTTGGTATCGCATTGGGCAGGTGACGCATTTTTTCAATCAATACATTTTCAAAAGAGGTGCCATGCTTCAGGGTGGCAACTTTATTTTGCGTCGCAGCGCGCTGGAAAAAATTGGGGGTTATGACACCTCGATTGATTTTTGGGGAGAAGACACAGATATTGCGAGGAGGATTAGCAAAGTCGGCCAAGTGAAATTCACTTTTAAATTACCAATGTTTACTTCACCAAGAAGAATTCGCAAGGATGGTTTTTTGGTGGCCGCTTGGAAATATTTCATCAACTATGTTTGGGTGCTTTTTTTCAATAAGCCATTTTTGAAAGGATATGAAGAAGTTGAATAGTCCACTGGCTGATCGCATGCGTCCTCAAACTTTGGAGGACTTTTTTGGCCAACAAGAATTGGTGGGCGAAAATTCTTTTTTGCGCCAAGCAATTTTGGCCGATCAGGTGCCATCCATGATTCTTTGGGGCCCTCCTGGCTCTGGCAAAACCACTTTGGCCAGTGTGATTGCGGGCAGTACTAATGCGGATTTTATCAAAATTAGTGCCGTGACCAGTGGCATCAAAGAATTGCGCAAAACCATTGCGCAAGCGCAAGAAAATCAATGGCAGAAAAAACCAACCATTTTGTTTGTGGATGAAATTCACCGTTGGAACAAAGCGCAGCAAGATGCGCTTTTGCCGCATATTGAAAATGGCTTGCTGACTTTGATTGGGGCGACGACCGAAAATCCCAGCTTTGAAGTGATTTCGGCTTTGGTTTCGCGTTGTCGCGTTTTTGTGCTGCACAAATTGGAAGTGGAAAATTTGGAAAAAATTCTCGAGAAAGCTCTCCATGACAAAGAAAAAGGTTTGGGCTTATTGGAAATCAAAATTTCACCCGAGATGATCAACGAGTTGGCATTGCTGGCCAACGGTGACGCGCGCATGGCGCTCAACACTTTGGAAGTGGCAAGCAACTCCGCAGGTGCGAGCAAGACCATTGATCGAGAGTTGGTGCGCCAGATTATTCAAAAGTCGCATCTTTACTATGACAAAAATGGCGAAGAACATTATAATATTATTTCCGCCTTGCACAAATCCATGCGGGGTGGCGACGCTGATGCGGCAGTTTATTGGCTAGCAAGGATGATTGAAGGCGGGGAAGAGCCAACTTATATTGCACGCAGGCTCCTGCGTTTTGCCAGTGAAGATGTTGGCTTGGCGGACAATTTCGCTTTGGTGTTGGCTAACAATGTTTTTGACGCTTGCCACAAGTTGGGCTTTCCAGAATGCTGCATGCATCTTTCGCAGTTGGTTATTTATCTGGCCAAGGCACCCAAAAGCGTCAGCAGTTATTTCGCTTACAACAAAGCCAAAAAAGATGTGGAGGACTTTGGTAATTTGCCCGTCCCAATGCACATTCGCAACGCCCCAACCAAGCTCATGGAAAAACTTGGCTACGGCAAAGGCTACAAATACACGCCCGTGGAGGACAGTTCCACGCAGGAATATTTTCCCAAAGAAATCAAAAACCGAAAATACCTTTAACGGTCTTGACAATCGTCCAATTATCGTCTAATTATCGTCTACGATAAGTCAAGAATTATCCAAGAATCATTCCTGAATAATTTATAAACCGGTTGATTTTGTGGGTTTTTGGTGGTAGTTTTAAAGTAGGAAAATAATTTTTTCGGCTATGATTTATCAACATCAATATTTCAAATTGGACGCCCAAGCAAAAAGAGTTTGGGATGAAAATGACAAGGAGTTGAAACTTGCGGGCAATAGTTTTCGCTTGCTGGCTTTTTTATGTGAAAAGAAAAGTGCCAACCTCACGCAGATTGGCGATTTTTTGGATTGGGCAAAGGATTATAGTGAAAATCATCTCAGGCAATATCGCTATAAGGTCAATATGATCATTGGAAAAAATGTGATTGAATATAAAAATGGGGTTTATGCGATTGTGGGCGGGGTCAAAGAAAGCCTTGAAATAGGCAAAAATGAGCGTAATACGGATTTGTTACACCAAAATAGTTTAGAGTTAAAACAGGATAATAATTTTTCAGCCAAAACTATGAATTTTTTGAAAAATCGCTGGGTTGTCATTGGGCTTTCTTGCACTTTGCTTTTGCTGTTGTTGCTTTTGGGCGGTCGTTTGCTTTTTGGCAGTCCGCCAGTCAAGAAAAGTGACACTGGAATTTGCCACCAAGCCGGCACGCTTTTCTACAAAAACACCAAAAATTTCACCGCTTTCAATTCGATCGAGGATTGCTTGAAAAGCGGGGGGAGGTTGCCATTGCGATAATAATTATTTTAATTTTAATGTTATGAAAAAATGTCCTTATTGTGCAGAAGAAATTCAAGATGAAGCTATCAAATGTAAGCATTGCGGAGAATGGCTCGAAGATGGTAAAGAAGAAACAGAATTTGATAAGCAAGAAACAGATAATGACATCAGCAACTATTTTAAGGCGGATCAAGAAGATGAAAATGATGATGAGCCTAATTTCTTGGACGAACCTGAAGAAAAAAGCGAATCGATTATGACGGTTCATGATTTTTCGCCAGTAATGCCAGAAAAAGAAAATTTCTTTAAGAAATTTTTTAAAGGTATAGGCGCAGGTGGCTTGGTGATGGGTGGTGGATTTCTCTCTATTTCATTTATGATTTTGCAGTTTTTATTTGTTGCCACCGCGGGTTTATCAATGATTTCACTAGCCATTACTTTGTTTTATGATGGCTCAATAATTTGGGGATTAATAGCTCTTTTTATTGGAACACCGATAGCAATTGGTCTTGCAAATTCATTTTTTGTATTTTGGTTTTTGTTGGGAATTTTAGTTTTGATAGTTTGGGGAGTTGCTAATTTGTTTGGATTTAATATTTCATTTGATAGTGCATGGGAAGGTGTTTGGCAGTTAATCAAGATATTAGTTACGGGCGGAGTGGCCTTTCTTTTGATTTCCTTGTTTGTAGATGCAGTAAAAAATAAAAATATAGCCTCTTTCTTTAGTGAATCCTGGGGATATATTATTTTGTTAGTTTTCCTTTTTTGGATATTTTTTTTATAACTATGAATTGTGATAATGATTTTAATTTACAGAAAGGTATTTTTAAGTGAATTTTATTTATGAAAAACTTAGTGATAACTGATGTGCGCGCTGATGAAAATGGACAAAGAAGTATTCTTCATCAGAAAATTCAAACATTAAAGAATGAACTCCTGTCATTAACTGAAAAGCTTGAGCAACTCAAAATTGAGCTCATCACTATTAAGCAAGAGTATGATGTTAAAATAGGTAAGCTTTATTTGAATATAGATGAACTCGATCTTGAAATTTTAAAATTTGAAAAAATTGAAAAATTACTTCGAAAGAGATTTTCTTTCGAGAAGGCGGAAAAAATTGTTAGAGATGAGTTAAAAGTAAGGCAAGAAAAAATTAATGAAGAACATAAAAAAATAAATGAGGAGAGCGAAATAATTGAGAAAAGAAAAAATACCTCTGAAAATGAAAAAAAAGAACTAAAAACGCTTTGGCGAAAACTTGCCCACAAATATCATCCAGATTTGGCTAGAAATGAAAATGATAGAAAAAAATATGAAGAAATAATGAAAAAAATTAATAGGGCATACAGCGAGGGTGACATGGAAGCGTTGATGACAATTCAGCAGGAGTATGTTGAAAATTCTGAGGTCATATCTGTTGAAATTCTCGAAACGAAACTCGTGAATATTGAAATTGCAATTAGCTGTCTGGAAAGTGAATATTTAATGTTGAAAAAATCAGAGTGGCAAATTTGGAAGAATAATATTGAGGATGCAAAAGAGCATGGTCGTGATTTATTATTTGAACTAGAGCAACGATTACTCCGGGATATATCAGCCAAGACGAAAATTTTACAAGAATATCAGAAAAAATATGATTCAAAATAAAGAACTTCAAAAAATTGACCCCGAAAGATCACTGAAAAAACTTAGTGAGAATTCGAGTTTAGCAAAAAGAGGTTTGCGTGATATTGGTGTTTGGCCAAATATTGAAGAATTATTTGAAAAATTAAAATCTCAATATGAAGCTGAGAAATATCAAGATTGTATTACCACGGCTGAGGAAATTTTAAAAACAGACTCAAGCCATTTTTTCACATTGTGTTACTATGGTCGTTCGCTTTTTCATCTTGAAAGATACGAGGAGGCATTAAAAGTTTTTGATCGCTGTTTAGATGAAGAAAAAGATTATTTCTATTTATGGTCATTTAGGGGCGATGTTTTCTATAAAATTCAAAATTACGAAAAAGCAATTTCTGAC